>JAGAAY010000034.1 GCA_017615065.1 Bacteroidales bacterium
ATCTGGAATGTCTTGTCCGACGGATCGGTCTCGTCGGTGCCTTCCAGGAAGGTCTGGGGGCTGTAGAGGCCGGCCGCGACAAGGATTACGTCGCCGTCGCCCGCCATGTCAAAGGCATTGGTGAGCGATGTGGCGTTGGTCCAGGACAGTCCGCTGGCCTCCGGGTCTCCATCGGCCTTAACAAAATAGGTTATGCTGCCTCCGCTGCTGTCGTTCTTTCCCTGCGTTACGGGGAAATCGCTGTACTGGTCGGCCGTTACGATGGCACGGAGATAACCACTGCGGTCTTCCACCGTCCTGTTTTTGGCCACCTTCACGGTGAGAACCGCATCTCCTGTTCCGCGGTCCGGGGTGACGCTGAGCCAGCTTACGCTGGGCTTGATCATCCAGGGAAGGTTGCTGTGGAGGGTTACTTCGAACGAGGTTGCGTCCTTCGTGACCGTCTTGGACGTCTCCGACCAGCTCATTACAAGCTCTTCGGGAACGAAGGAAGTATCTTCAAAGTCCCTGAGGCAGGAACTTGCGCAAATGGCGATGATGAGTAATATACTGAGTTTCCGCATAATGTCCGTTAGTTTTCAATGATTGCCAGAGCATTTACAGATGATTTCTCCGTTCCTTTGGCCGACGGGGTGTTGATGACGGGGAAGAGCTTCTCGCCCAGGTCGTCCCGCTTTATCAGGGTGGTGACGTCTCCGCTGTTCAGCAGTGAGGCGTTCCATGCGCCGGCAGCCTTGAGGATGGCGGCCAGATCGGCCCTGGTGATACCGTTGGAGTAGTAGAAGTATACGCCGTCAACCACGCCGAGCCACACCGTCATTCCGTCCTGGGAGACGGCGACAAAGGTCCTGGCCTCTTCTTTTGCATCGCCTTCTACAGCGAATCCGTCCCTGAGGATGCGGTCACGCGTGCCGATGGCGTTGTACAGAGAAGTGCGGTATGTGGAGTACTGGGACTGGTCGGCAATGATGGCCGTGCCGTCCTTGAGGGTGGCGAAGAAACCGCCCTTGGTGTCGGAGAATGTGGATTTTACTGCCGATCCGTTCCTGTAGACGATGCCTGCAGGGGCCTTGTCGGCCGCCTGGGCATCCCCGTTCACTGCGCCCAGCACTGTGGCCTCCACGTTAAGGTTTGCCGCGAGGGCGCTGGGAAGGTCTTCCTTCTTGTCCGTGCCGGGAACGGCCACTCCAAGGGTGGAACTGCCCAGAACCACCTGGTACAGGTACAGCTGCACGGAGTATCCTTTCGTGTTCAGGAAACTCATTTCCAGCAGGCTTACTCCCTGGGACATGTTGGTTACTTTATCGCTCTTTATGTGGCCGAAGTATCCGGGAGTCCCGCTTACGATCTGTCCGGCCAGTTTCGTGGAAGTCTCAAGCGAATAATCGGGCTGCTCGAATATGTCTCCCGTGCGGCACGATACGGCCGCAAGGGTTATAAGGCTTATGATAAATATCTTTTTCATACCATCAATAATTCGGGTTCTGGGGCTTGAGGAGGGAATTGTTCTGCATTTCGCTTTCCGGGATGGGAAGCAGCTGCTGGTACGGCTGGATGCCCAGTTCATCAACTGCGCGGCCGGTGCGGACCAGGTCGGTGAAACGCATGTTCTCGGCTACGAATTCCTTGCGGCGTTCAAGCATCACGGCATCCTGGAAGGCCCTTTCGGTCATCGGATACACTTCCGGCAGGCCGCGCTTTACCCGGAGCTCGTTAAGGCGTCCAAGCCCGCCGTCCACTCCTTTGGCTTCTGCGCTGATGAGATACATCTCGGCGAGGCGGGAGACTATGAACGGGTCGGTGCCGGTCTGTCCGCTGGGATACTTGTTGATGAAATTGAGCCCGTCCAGGGTAGTGACCGTTATGTCCTTGCGCTTGTCGCCGTCATCGAACAGTGTCATGACGTCGGGTGCGGGCATGTAGGAGTAGTTACCCTTGTTGGGATGATTGTAGGAGTAGAAGAGGTTGCTCAGGCCGATGACGGAGCCGTCAAGCGTGGCGCATTTGAAGGCGAAGATGGTCTCCTTGTCGCCGCCGCCGCGGAAGATGACGTCGAAATCGTCAAGTGCGTAGCGGGGGAGTGCGATAAGCTCATCGGCAATTGCCGCGGCTTCGTCTTTGCGGCCCATATACAGCAGGGCGCGGGCCTTGAGTGCCTTGGCAGCATCCTGGGATACGTAATACACGTCGCCGCTGTCTCCGAGTAGGCCGATTGCCTTGTCCAGATCCTTGATGATCTGATCCCAGACATCGGCGGCCGGGGTGCGGGGAACGTCGTCAACTGTGTTGCGGGTGAGCAGAGGAACATCGCCCCAGCGGGTTACCAGCTGGATGTAGATGTAGGCCCGGAAGTAGCAGGCTTCTCCCAACACCTGGTTGCGGAGGTCGCCTTCCGGAAGACGTTCTGCTACGCTGTATACGTTGTTAACCTGATAGAGCGCCCTGTAGGCTCCCTGCCAGGCGTCCTCTACAATCTCGCTCTGGGCGTTGAGGATGCTGTTGATGAGCGCCATGGTGCTGGTGCTGTTCTTCTGGGTGAGGTTTCCGCCCAGCATGTCCTCGATTATGTAAGAGGTGCGTCCGGGCAGTTCCTGTACTTCCCAGTACATTCCAACGCGGAGCTGGGGAACGTCATCGCCCGTTATGGCCTCCGGAGCCACTGCCGAATGAGGATAGAGGTCCAGCATGTTTGCGCAGGATGCTGCCAGCGCAGCGGACAGGAGAATAAGTATAGTCTTTTTCATCGTTCAGTCCTCCTAAAATGTAAGGGTTGCACCCAGTTTGTAAACAGTGGAACGCGGAACGCCGTAGTTATCCACGCCGATGAGGGCCGGATCCACGCTCACGGAAATGCTGGGGTCCCATCCCGGATAGCGGGAGATGAGCGCCAGGTTCTCTCCCTGGAGATAGACCTTCAGGCTCTTGATCTTCAGTTTCTCGGTAAGGGACGAAGGAAGCCTGTAGCCCAAGTTCAGCGAAGCGAAGCGGATATTGGATCCATCCTTCAGATAGTAGGTCGACGCCTTGCTGTTCTGGCCGTGCAGGGAGTAAATCGGACGGGGGTAGCTGTTGGTGCTGCCGGGGGCCGTCCAGTAGTGTTTGGCCCATTCGTCAAGCAGGGCCTGGTAGTTGCCCAGACGTGTGGGGCCGCCCATCCACTGCGCATACACCTCGTTCCCGAGGGAATAGGTGAAGAATACGCCAAGTTCGACTCCCTTATACTTGAATGTATTGTTCCAGCCGCCGGAGAGCACCGGGTTGGGGGAGCCCACGATCACGCGGTCTTTGTCGTTAATGACTCCGTTTCCGTCGAAATCGTGATATTTGATGTCACCTGCGCGGACGCCGAGTTCATACTGGGGGCCGGGAACCTCACCGTCGTACTGGTAGATGCCGTCGAACTGATAGAGGTAGAAGGCGCCCACTTCCTGACCCACCTGAAGCGCATGGAAATCGTTCAGGGAGATGATGTCCTCGTTGAGCAGGGATGTGAGTTTATTCTTGTTGTGGGTGATGTTCAGCGAACTGTCCCATTTCACGGGGCCGATGTCCATATGGCCGTCCAGGGTGAGCTCGAAGCCGTAGTTGCGCATTGAGCCGATGTTGCTGGTGAGGGATGTGAATCCCGTCGTAGAGGCCGTGGGCTTCGAATACAGCAGGTTGTAAGTGTTCTTCAGGTAAGCGTCGAAGATGATTCCGAACTTGCCTTTGAGGAAGGTGAGGTCGAAGCCGATGTCGTACTGGTCGGCCGTCTCCCATGTGAGGTTCTCGTTTCCGTTGGTGGAGGCGTAAATGCCGCTCACGCCGTCGTAATTGGCGCCGGAGCTTATGCTGGCGCGCCATCCATAATTGCCGATGCCGTCCTGGTTACCGGTCTTGCCGTAGCTGGCTCGGATCTTGAGGTCGGTGCCGGACCATTTCCAGAACTCCTCCTTGGAGGTGTTCCAGCCTGCCGATACGCTGGGGAAGAAGCCCCATCGATGTGCGGGGGCAAAGCGCGAGGAGCCATCGGCACGTATTGTCGCCGTAAGGACATAAAGGTCTTTCCAGGAAAGGCCGCCACGGGCGAACCATGACTCGATTGCGTATTCGCCGATGCCGCCGCTCACGCCGGAAAGCACCGCGGCGCTGCCCACCGTGTCGAAGGAGGTGGAAGGATAGTTCTGGGCGTCGATGCTGTTGTTGCGGTTGGTGTTTTTCTGGAAGGAATGACCGGCCATGACGTTGAGGTCGAAGTCTTCGATCTTGCGCTGGTAGTTCGCGAAGGTCTCCAGCAGGTGCGAGATGAAGAAGCGGTTTTTCTCGATGATTCGGCCGTTGTCCTCGCAGTACGGGTGGTTGGCGTTATAATAAATATAATCCAGGGTATAGCTTGCGTCCGTGCTGTAGGAGACTTTTACGTTAAGGCCTTCCAGCGGGTGGATATCGGCAAACAGGCTTCCCAGGAAACGGTAGTTGTTCACATAGGAAGTGGACTCGGTCATGAGCTGCACCGGGTTGTGCCTGGAGAGTTCCGAGGTGCCTCCCAGATAGTAGCTGCCGTCCGGTTTGTAGGGGCGGTCGAAGGGGCGCTGCTCAACGGCACGGGCCAGGGCGGTGGAACCAAGGCTGGCACCGGGGACGCGGTTTGTGGTGATATAGTTTCCGCTAAGGTTGGAGCCCACGGTGAGCCAGCTGTTCATATCGCTGCTTATGTTCACCTTGAGGTTGCCCTTCTGGATGTCGTTGGTTTTGATTACGCCTTCTTCGGTGCGGTATGATCCGCCGATGTAGTATTTGGTCTTTGAATTGCCGCCGGAGAAGGATGCGTCGATGTTGTGGAAAATGCCGGGACGGGTGATCAGGCCCAGCCAGTCGGTGTCCGGGAGTCCCTGGTAGGGATTCATGATGTGCTGGACATAGCCGGCATCGGTGGGAGCGTATCCCATCTGGGCGTTATAGTTGTCCACACCGGCGTTGTATACGTTCACCCATGTGTCGGAATCCGTGTACTTTACGCGGTTCTTGAAGGGGAAGGTGTTAACGCCGCCGTTGTAGGATACCTTGGTTTCCGCCTTGCCGTCGCGTCCGCTCTTGGTGGTGATGAGGATTACACCGTTGGTTGCACGGGAGCCGTAGATGGCGGCCGATGCGGCATCCTTCAGGATTTCGATGGACTCGATGTCGGAAAGGTTGAGCACCGACAGGGAACTCAGGTCTTCACCGTAGCTGTAAAGGGATCCTGCGCTGTTGTTCAGCGGAATTCCGTCCAGGACGTACAGGGGTTCGTTACTGGCATTCAGGGATGCCGATCCGCGTATGCTCACGCGCTCCGCCGTGCCAAGGTTACCCGACTGGGTGGACACAGTCATACCTGCTACGCGGCCGTCCAGCAGTTCGGAAGGGCTCAGGGCGCTGCGGATGTTGTCTTCACCGGGTTTGAACTTGGTGATGGCGTTGGTGATGAGGTCGCGGCGCTGGGAGCCGTAACCAACCACTACAACCTCGTCCAGGAATGCGCTCTCATCTTCAAGGATAATGGTGATTTCCGTGAGGTCCGGGGAACAGGTGACGGTTTTGGTCTGATAGCCCAATAATGACACTACAAGGTTGTAGGAAGAGGTTTTGCCTTTGATTACAAAGGCGCCGTCCAGATCCGTCATCGCATAGGTCTGGGTGCCTTCCAGCTGGACTACCGCGCCGATGAGAGGTTCTCCCGCGGAGTCTTTTACAATGCCTTTCAGGTTCTTTGGCGCAGGCTGCGAACCGGTTGTGGTTTCCGGAGCTTTTTCCAGATAGATTCTCCGGCCGTCCGACTGGGCCCTGAGGTGCTGGGAGGCAAGGACGCGGTTCAGGTAGGGCAGGACGTCCTCGCCGCTGGCCTTTGACCGCACCACTGCGCTCAAGTCCACATCGGAATTGTCGTAGGCGAACGAGAGGCCGGACTGCCGTTCAACTTCCTGCAGAAGCTGACGCACGGTCATGGTCTCATCGCCTATGGATATCTGCCGCGACTGCCCGTGGGCGGTAATGCCGGCGAGCACCGTTGCGGAGATAATCAACAACAAGAGTTTTTTGAACATAGGTTATCGTTTTGTTATCATGATATTCTGTTCATCGAGAGTCTTGAATCGGCAGCCGGTGATCCGGGTTATGATGCGCTGAGTCTCTTCAAGGCTTTCGTTCACTATTTTGAAGGAGAGGCGGCTTGACAGGGGAACGTCCGGGGCCACCCTAATGTTTACATTGAACCAGTGCTCCATGCCGGCGATGATGTCGGAAAGGGCGGCGTTGTCGAACGACAGCTCCTCCTGCGTCCAGGATGAGTCGTAGGTGATATCGGCATTCTCCTTCTGCAGGATGCCGTTTTCGATGCCGGCTTTTTCTCCCGGGGAAAGGGTTATTGTGTTGTCCCCGGCATTGATTTCCACGCGGCCGCTCACGAGGGAGACTTCCTCACGCTCGAAGTGGCTGCTGCTGCGCACGTTGAAGCGGGTGCCCAACACTTTTATGGACATGGCTCCGGTATTTACGGTGAAGGCCTGGCCGTCGTCCTTTTTGGCAACATCGAAAAAGCCTTCCCCTTCAAGCTTTACGTTGCGGGGGTTGGACTGATGGAAACTGAGTGCCGATGAGGAGTTGAGCCACACGTGCGAACCGTCCGGAAGGATGAATTCTCCTTTGGAGGAAGGGGAGGTTACGTAGGTGATTATTTCTTCCGTGCGCGCGTGCTTATTTGTAATAAGGTATTCTCCGGCCATTGCGAGAAGGAGGATCGACGCGGCGATGGCACCGAAAAGCCATGGCCGTCTGGCCTGCCTGCGGCGGATGCCCATTGCACGGTGTAATTCCTGCAGATCGCCCTCGTAGGCCTCTGATTCGGCGCCTTGGGTTTCGCTCCAGATCCGCAGAAGGGTGTCTTCTTTTGTGCTAATTGTACTCATACGGATATAAAGACACAGGGAAAAAAGAAAACCCCCAGTCTAACTGAGAGTTTTTTTGATATCTTTCAAGGCTCTTGACAGATGGTTCTCCACTGTTTTTGGAGAAATGCCCAATGTTTCCGCGATTTCCTGATACGACAGCTGGTTGATGCGGCTGAGCTCGAACACTCGCCGTTGCTGCGGCGGCAAGAATTGTACGGCCTGGGCTACGCGTTTCTGCAGGTCCCTGGCCTCGGTGGAGAGCTCGGCGTCATCGGCAGAGAAGACTCTGATGTTGTCCTGCAAATCCACAAACGGCATAGTGTAGCGGGAGAGGAAGTTCAGGGCCTCGTTCCTGGTCATCCGGAACAGGTATGCATCGAAGTCCCGCACCGTGGCGGCAATCTGCTCGCGCTTCTTCCACACCTTGAGGAAGATATTCTGGGCGATGTCGTTAATTATCTGGTAATTGGCCACTCCGCCGCCCACAATGGCCCCCACAACCTTGTCTACCTTGGGCCTGAACATAAGATACAGCCGGTCAAACGCCTCCACCGAGCCCTTTCCCAGGGCCTGCACCAATGCGGCGATGTCGGCGTGTTGTAACTTGTGGTTCATTCAGGGCAAAGTTACAAAACCGCGCCCTTTTCTCCAAATCTTACATCGTGCCCGGCCTGTGTTCTTTGCCTGGGCGTCATTTTTGGGCCTTATTTGACGCCGAGTTTGTGTTTTGCCCGGTTCGGGATCATTTTTGGGCCGATTTTGACGCCGAGATGCGACGGGGCGGTAACAAAATCACCCTGCCGGTGAGGGCAGGGTGATTGAGTGATGTCATCTCGAGCGCAGTCGAGAGATCTGTTACTTCAGGGTAGGAAGCTCACCGGAGAAGTCCCAAATGGAGCTGTCCCAACCGAGAGTGGTGGAAGCGAGCTGCGAGAGGGTTGTGCCGGGAGCAACGTGCTTGCCGTGGTAGGCCCATCTTGCAGCATAAATATTACTATCACCCGCAGAAATGGCAGTTTGGTCACAAGTGCTCCAGGTGAAAGGTTTCTCCTGACTATTCCAATACAAAGGTGTTGTTGTCCCATCTATATCCGGTTGGTCAAAATCTGCATCCGGAACGCACCAGGCGGTCAATGACATGTCCGGGTTGCGGAAATTATTGCTGGCGTGGCAGTTGGGATGGATAGTTCCGACTATTGCGCCAGAACTCCAGGATTTGTCATCATAGTTGCCAGGTGTTATAGTACTGTTCCAAGCAGCACAATTCTGCAATGTAATATCTGCTTGATAGAGATTACTAATTAGCCCGCCCAGTCTCCTTGGCCCAGTCACGGTCCCTGTAGCGAAACATGATGATATTGATATTCCAGTGCCTGATACCTGTCCGGCAAAACCGCCGCAAGTATTTCCCGTAGCAGTAACGGAAGCTCCTGTAAAAGCGCAATCGCTTATGGTTCCGCCTGTTACATTCCCGGCAAAACCGCCGACATTTGAGGCTCCGCTGATTGTACAGGATGTAATACTCTTAGAAACAGTTCCTCCTGTTATCGCGCCTAAGATACCACCAGTGGAGCTGCTGCCAGCAACAGTTCCAGATGTTCTGCATTTTGATATTTCACTGGAAGCCCCACCCTCCAAACTCGCAACTAAACCACCAGTATAATTGGCACCAGTAACAGTGCCTTCAGTATAGCTACAATTACTGATGGTAACAGCCGCCTGAATGCGTCCGGCTATGCCGCCGACATAAGTCTTCGACTCCCCAGTAACATCAACGCAGGAGACGTCACAATGATCAATTGATGAACCGTTAGCTTTCGCGGTAAAAATTCCAAATAAACCTCCTACATTTGCAGCAGCTCCTGTTACAGCTTTATTATCACCACTACCAGTTTTCTTTGCAGTACAATATTCAACTATTATTTTTGCATCAACATAACCGATCAATGTGCCTACATTTCCTTTGTTGGAAGAGGCCGTTACGTTAGTATTCTCAATGTCACAATTGCTTATAGTTACTGATGTAACATCCGTGGTGCCGGAATTGACAATGCCGAGTAGCGCCCCCACCTTTTCAGCACCTCGAGAATATGAGCTGTTTGTAATGTCAACGTTTGTAATCGAATGACCGGTCCCCTGGACATAATCAGAAAAGATGGCTCTGTCTGTAGTTCTGGTGCATTGATCCAATGTGAGGTTTTTGATAGAGCCTTTGAAGACATAGAATAAAACCTTTTCGAGCTTACTGATGGTCTTGCTGTTTCCGTCAAAATCAACAATAATCGTATAACCTGAAACACCATTATTTATAGCATTATGCGTAATTCCGCTCATGTCGATATCATCAATCATTTTGATGTATGTGGTGCTTCCGTCTTGCTTGGCATAGGTGTTAATGGCGGCAAGCTGATAACCATCCGCAATGAGGTACGGGTGGGCGGCGGTGCCGTCGTCATCCTTGCCGGCGTACTGGTCGGTGTGGGAGCAGTTGAGCTTGATGGGGCGATATTCGCCGACGCCGGAGGCCTGGGTGCCGAAAACGACACCGCTGTCAAGCTTGTAGTAGCGGGTGTAGACCTTGTGAGCGGCTGTTGGCGGTGCGTTGAAACGGATGAAGTATTCGCCTGCGGCCCATGTCCAGCCGGCGGAAACGTTCGCGAAGAGCTTGAGCACATGGTCGGTTCCAACGGCAGGGTCGGTGAGATTAATCTTCACCACCGATGCATTGGTGGACATGTTCACAATTTCGACAGATTCAATATCGGTTGCTGCGGCCGGCATCTGGGCAATCAGACCCAGGACACCGGAGGTCTCGGAAAGGTTGATGGCTGCGGTGAGATCGGTTACGCCTGTTGCCGATGCAACAAAGGTGAGATGTCCGGTATCGCCGTCGCAGGCCTGGTTCTGGTTATTATAGTCCGCAACGGATTTGCCATCGAATACCTCAACGTCATAAGTGGCAGAGGTGAAGTCCAGAGTGCCGTGGAAAACGGCGGTGTTGGTGCCGTCGCCGGATTCCAGGTCAAGATCGACATACTGGCTGTGGGCCGAATCGTAAACGCGAAGTTTATCGGTGTTCTCCCATGTCCTGGACATGCCGGTGGGTTTGAAAGCATCAGTGCCGTCTTCGAACTTGGCTTCGAACTGAACCTTTGTCAACGCATCCGAAAGCGTGGCGGTGACGGTCACCGGGATGCTCACCGGGCCGGAGGGGTTGTCTACTTCCGTGCCGGGTTCAACGACGGGGTTATCGACTTCCTTCTCGATCTTGGAGCAGGAAAGAACTACTGAAAGTCCTGCGAAGAGGACGAGTGCATAATTAAAATACTTTTTCATAAGCCTTTCCTCCTATTCAAAATCTTCGTCTTCGATCTCCTCCAGATACATGTCCATGATCTCGTTGTTCGTGGTTGTAACGGAGTCGGTAAAACATCTCTCCAATTGAATCTTCGTCACAGACGTATCCGGAGCCGTGTACGTCTGCCGTGGTGTAAGATTAATTCTTAACATAGCGTTATGCGGTTATTCAGTTATAGAATCAATTATGGGTTTGATGACGCCTTCCATGGCGGTGTAGGCGTCCGGGTTCGGGTGAAGGTCGTCGTAGAGCCAGAAGCGTTCCTGCATGGCGAGGCCGTCTTCGGCAACGAGGACGGGGAAGTAGTCGCAGTAGATGAAGCCCTTGCTCTCCGCGTATTCCTTGATCATCCGGTTAAGTTCGATGATGTGGGCGCCCTTGGTCTTGGGATTGGAAAGGGCCGAGTACTCGCGGTTGCAGGGGGTGACGGAACAGAGGACAACCTTCATGTTCAGGTCATCGGCCTGCTCGGCCATACTCTTGATGTTCATCATGATGTTGGCCTTGGTAACGCCCTGGGCAAGGTCGTTGGTGCCGCCCATGATCACAACGCACTGGGGATCGCGCTTAAGAACGTCGTTCTGGTAGCGCACTACCATCTGGCTGGTGTTGTTGGCGCTGATGCCCATGTCCACGTAGTCGTTCTTTGTGAAGAAATCCTTGTGCCAGTAAACCGTGACGTTGGTTCCGCTGTCTTTCATCCAGGAAGGCATGGGGTTCATGGAAATTACGATGGTGGACTTGGCGATGTCGCGGGAGGCGAGCCCCCACTGCCAGGTGATGCTGTCGCCGATGAAAACGGCCTTGGGGCCCATGTGAGCCGTAGAGAAGGCGATTTCCATCTTAGGGGCCGATGCATTCATCGACAGGGTAAATGCCGCCAGACGGTCTACTTCGCTTGCGGGGAACATCCAGCAGGCGCGGTTGTCCTTGAGGTACAGGGCGTCGTATTCGTCCTGTCCAAGGGCGCGGACCTTCAGGTAATCGGCATCATAGGCCGATGGCTGCCCGCCGGCATTGTCCCAGGTGGCGCACCAGTATCTGAGCTCCGAAGGAACGTCGGTTTCCAGCAGGAAACGGAATCGCATATGGTCGTTGCTCACATAAAGTTTGGGCACGGACCATACGCCGTTGCCCTCGTAAGTGGCCTCGATGGGAGGCTTGTTTCCTGCCTTGGGATTATCATCGGCACCCTCGGTTACAACCAGGGAGACCTTGTTGATGTGCGCAATGCTGTAGGACTTGTCGGCCTTGACGCGGATGCGGCACAAACCCGATTTCACGGGCGTGACGCGGAAGGAGACGAACTCCTTGCCTCCGGTCTCGGACACCGTTACCTGCCCCGGATCGAAATCTCCATAAAAGTCCCACACGCCGTCGGCAACCTTAACCATGGCGCCGGGCGAATCGAGGAGAGCTTCCCCCGAAATCTCCAGACCCGAGGGGCCCGGGTCCGGAGTCTGGGGATTGTCCTTCTTTTTGCAGGACAGCATAAGAAGGCCGATGAATATCAGTGAGATACCCCAAAGGGCGGGGCATATCGAACGTTTCATCATAAACTATTACTTAAGAACGGGCAGTTCGCCGCTGAAGTCCCAAACGGATGCATCCCAGCCGAGAGTGGTGGAAGCAAGCTGCGAGAGGGTCTTTCCGGGAGCAACGTGGCCGTGGTAAGGGAAATGAGGAAATCCGTCCTGACCGCTCGCAGGCTTTTCCGCCTCGGAGGGTGTGCCGTCCTGCTTGATAAGGGGAGCCGTAGGACTTACATCGGCGTGGTCATAATCGGCAGCCGGTACCCAGAATGCCGTGAGGGACATTTCGGGGTTGCGGTAGTTCCCCGTGAGGGTGCATTTGGGGAATGTAACAGCGCAGAAAGCTCCGCTGCTCCAGTTCTGGTCGCCGTATACACCTGCGGTGACAGTCTTTGACCATGCTGCGCAGTTGACGGCCGTGAAAACGGCGCTAGACTCGAAGCCGATGAAACCGCCCACGCCGAACTGAGTACCGGTTACGACGCCGCTGCTGTAGCAGTTCTTGATGAGAACGTTATTGGGCTGTCCGTCAACAAGGCCAACGAAGCCGCCCATATATGAATTTCCGGTGACATCGCCGGTGCAGTAGCAGTTCTCAATGGTCGCGGATTTTGCACTTGCCTGGATAAGGCCGACGAAACCGCCGTCATTTCGTGCTATGCCGATGACTTCTCCGGTGGAATAGCAGCGCTCGATTCTGCCGCACTTGAATGTGCCTACGAAACCGCCGATAGAACGGCCGTTGAGGGTGAGTTCCACCACGGATGACGCATGGCTGTCGGAAATTTCGGAGTTCTCGGCATGGCCGATAAGGCCGCCTACCGACACTTCCTTGGTATACTCCAGATTGGTTGTCAGTCTGCCGGAAGCGGAGCAGCCGTTGACCTTGCAGTATGCTACGCCGATAAGGCCGCCAATGTTCTTCTGAGCTTCTGCGGTTACGTTCTCCGCCGTGCAGTTCTGGATTTTTGCGCCCACGTCGGAGGAAGAAACGCCCACCTGGCCGATAAGACCACCCACGCGTTCGCCGGTGGAAGATACGATAATATCCTTGACATGGCAGTCGGAAATAACTGCAGGGCAGTTCACCTGTCCGCCGATGCCGCCGGCATAACTGTCGGTCTTTACCGTGGAATTCTTCACCGTTACTCCAATAACATTACCGGTAATGTAGTTTCCATCCACGCTGGTGCCGATATATCCGGCCACGACGCCTGCCTTTCCTGCACCGTCGATTGTAGCATTGTCGAATACCACATTCTGAACAGTGCCGTTAAGCACGCCGAAGAAGCTGGGATAAATGGCAGCTTCGCAGGTGAAGTTGGAAATAGTATGGCCCTTTCCGTCGAAATGAACGGCCTTGTCGAAAGGTGCGATGATGTTGAGCGCATCCCAGTCGGCGACCGTTCCCATGTCGATATCGTTACCCAGCTCAAACCATACGGTCTTGCCTTCCTCCAGCAGTTCGGGCATCTGCTCAATGTGCTCGGGAGCGGAGAGAATGTACGGGGAAGCCTCGGTGCCTGCGCCCTTGAGGGCTGCGAATGCCGACCATGCGGAAGCGTCGCTTACGGTGATTTCGTTGAGGATGCCACCGCCCATCTTCACGGCGTCGGGTACCATTATATTATAGGTAACATCGCCCTCGACGGTAATCTTAAGAGCTCCGGCAGGGATGTCAACCTCTTTCTCCGATACGGCGATGTATGCCTTGACGGCAGCGGAGGCCGATACGTTGGTGAGTCCAAGTACCAGTTCATCGGCAGTGACGCTTCCGGAGTTGTTCACCGGGAACTTTACGCCTGATGCTTCAAGAGTGATGCTCTTGATGGAACCGGCATCGGCAGGAAGGGTAAGGTTCATTGCTACAACGCCGTTGGAGCGGAAAGAACCCTGCTTGGACGTTGCCCATTCCTTGGAGAGGGTGACGTCTTCCCAGGTGTTGGCGTCTTCGATGAGAACGGTCCATATAAGGTGCTCCACGGAGCCGTTCCCGGCCTGAGTCTGGCCGGAGAGGGAATATGCCATATAGGGGTCCGTGCCGGTGATGTCGGCAGGATAGGCTATCGTATAATAGCTGTCCTTCACGGGGGTGCCGTCAAAAGTTCCAACAGCGGTACCGGCGCCTTCCTTGAGTTTGAGGACGCTGGCACCTACACGGATTTCGTCCGATGCGGCCCAGCGGTACACGCTGAGAGGACCGGAGGAGGGAAGTGTTATCTTGACTACGTCCTTGGTGTCTTCGCCGCCGGGTGTGGGCTCGTCGCCGCCGGGCTTCTTACAGGAAGCAAGTGCCGCAACTGCAAGGAGGATAAGTAAAAAATGTCTTGCCTTCATATTCTTGCGTTATTATTTTTCCAGAATGATGATATGAGTGTCGCGTGCGCGCTCCTTTCCGGAAGTGCTGTCATCGACAGGGGAGTTCACAATGTGTGTTTGGCCATTGGCGTACTGGCTGTTGCTAAGCCCTTCTACGCACATGGCAGTGGAACCGCCGCCGTCCAGGTTGAGGGCGTACTGCGGGTTGAACCACTTGATGAGGAAGTCCGTGAGTTCCTTACATGACATGCCTTTACGGGCAGTGCGCCTGCCGTCTACCACAAACAGAATCAGGTGGTTGTCCTCCGTTAAGGCTACGGCGGTACGGGGATGGCGAACCCTCTGGTGATGTTCCAGATTTTCCGAGTTTAACTTGTTGGCAGCAGTTTCGGAGATGGTATAGTCGCAGAAAGTCTCGCCGATGGGCTCGAAATCGTCCACCATCGACGGAGCGCTGGAGAGCAGGTAAGGGTAGGTTGCCTTTGGCATGGCATCGTAATAGGTACGCTGCTTCTTGACCGCTTCCGCGTAGGTGCAGCCCTTGATGCCGGATACGACTCCGTCACGCTTGGGTGAGCCCAGGAAAACGATGCCCGGCTTTCCGTTGTTGTCGATGTAGAAGGCTCCTTCGCTTTTCCAGTTGTCCTGGCCGGTTGTGCCGATCTCGACGTTGGGGATATTGGAATAAGTCTTTCCGTCTACCCTGATGTAGATGGATCCGGCTTCATATCCCGCATTGATGGTGGCGAGGGAGTTATGGGCGGCATGGACGGCCGATGTGTATGCGGTAGGAGACGTCCTGGTAATCTGGACCTCATATTTGGGATTGTTCAGATCCACGTCCACGGCGAAGGCTTTCTGCGCCGCTCCGGTGATGGTCTCACTGGAGGAAGAGAACGCATAATACACTATGCCGTCCTGGACGTTGGTTACAGTCCATCCGTCCTGTCCGTTGACAGGGCGGACTACCTTGCCGCGGTTTGCATCCCAGGGACCGGAGTGGGTGTTTCCACCACCTTGCTCATTTCCTCCGCCCTGCTCATTTCCTCCGCCTTGTTCATTGCCGCCTCCTTGTTCGTTGCCACCGCCTTGCTCCTGACCACCGCCGTTGTCGGGGGGAGGAAGCTCATGGTGGTAACCACCGCCCTTGTCGCATCCGTAGACGAGCAAGGGCAGGATTGCCAGCAGATAAAGAAATCTTTGGAATCTCTTCATGATTATTTCAATTTAGGATCTGCACCGCTGAAGTCCCAGTATTCTGAACTCCAGTTCATCATCTGTGCGATCTGGCTTACAGTCATAGTGGTGCTGGTGGCGCAGTACAGATTGGTAATCAGGTCTTGCGTTCCGGAGTTTGTCACAGTACCGTAGACATCAAGGGTACTCCAGGCGATAATGTTGGTCACTTCAGAATGGACATCGGTAGTTTTGTAATCAACCGCGCCGATAAAAGCGCCTTTGCTTGCCGCAGAACCGACGATGTCACACTTTTCATAGCTGTCCGTAACGGTGGTGCCGCTCTTGAGGATACCGATGAATCCGCCGATATTGGCACATGTACCGCCTTTTACCCATGTGGTGGTATAGCAGTTTGTAATAGTGCAGGATTTATCAGTGGCGCCTTCAGGATATCCGACGAAACCGCCGAGATTGCTGGCAGTGCATGTGACGCTGCCGCCTGTTACGGAACATCTCTCGACCTTTCCGTAAAGCACACCCACAAAACCGCCCACATTCTGGGAACCGGTTATGTTAACATTTTCAATCCTGCAGCACTCGGCGAGTGAAGTCTTATGCGCCTGTCCGATTGCACCGCCTACACGGTCCTTGGCGGAGTTGATGGTCGCATCCTTTACAAGACTGTTGGAAATATTGTGGGTTGACTGGGAAACGGAACCGATCAGACCGCCGCAGAATCTGGCAGATGCCGTAATCGTTCCGCCGATGTACGAACAGTAGTCCATCTGGCTGTAATCTGTTCCGGTGTGGCTGAAGAATCCCACCACGCCGCCGGCCAGGGTGCCGGAGACATTGGTGTTGGTCACGGTGCAGTTGCCAATGGTGAGTCTGCCGTCGGTTTCTCCGAGGAGTCCGCCCACATATGCGGTTGATGTGATCGAACTGTTCTTGATCTCGATAGAACTGATGCCTGCATCCGTGTCGGCAGGGACCTTGTTGGCAAGGATACCGGCGGTTGCGTTGGCATTCACCGTTGCAGCGTCAATCACAAGATTCTTCACGGTGCCGTTCAGTACGTCGATGAAGCTTGCTCCGAGATGGCTGATGGTGTGGTTGTCACCGTCGAAGACGATGACCTTGCCGTCGGCACATGAGATGGGAGTCCAGGTGATGCCTTCCAGGTCGATGTCGGCGCCCAGTTTGAAGTGGACTGTGCTGCCGGCCTGCAGGTCGTCGCCTACGTTGCGCAGGTGATTGGCATTTGTAATAATGAAAGGACTTTCAACCGTGCCTTCGCCGGAAGCGAAGTGAGGCGTGTCATCCTTCCAGAGGGTGGCGTCGGTGAGGGTGATCACGTTCACCATTCCGGTCTTCAGGGTCGATGCCGTGGTCTTGGTAACCTTCTGGGTGAAGTTCTTCTCATCGGCCACAATGGACACTACATACGGAGTGGAAGCAGGGATTGACGCCTCGTTCCAGGATGTCGCCATCCAGGCGGTGAGAATGTCGCCGGCAGCGGGGGCTACATTCTGGAGCTGGAGGCTGAGCTTGTTCGTCTTTGTTTCTCCGTTGCCGCTGTAGAACAGTTCATCTGCGGTGGAAAGCGATACTTCCGTGATTGCGGTTACGCCTGCCGGAGGGGCAAGGACGAATTTGAGGACACCGAGCTGCGAGAGGGATCCGCCGTGCTCGGCGGCCCAGTCTTCGTTGAAGGAGAAGGTGAGATAGGTATCCACATCCACCAGGGCTGCGGAGTACTTGAGGTGAGCAAGACTGTTGTTGCCATTCTGAACCTGAGCGCCCCAGTCAGCTGTTTTGGCGTCTTCTCCGGGATAGTAGATGGTGAATTTGTCGCCTTTGACCGGAGTGCCGGTGAATTCGGCCTTCTTGGGGGTGAAACCCGACTTGATTGTGAAAATCTCGGTGGTTTCGCCCACGATGGCCAGCTGGTCGCCGGCCGACCAGGTCCATGCGAGGGTGGTCTTTTCACCGGCCCCGCCCTTTGTGATGTCGTCGGGCAGGGTTACGGTAATGGTTATCTGTTCGCCGGGTACGGGAATATCATTCTGGGGGGCTTTGTTGCACGAGAAGAGAATTCCTGCAAGAGACAAGGCTATGATGAAATATCTTGTTTTCATAATCTGTTCATGTTTTAGGGTTAGAATTCATTCTCGTCAAAGTCGGGAAGCTGTCCGTTAGGATCCGGTTCTTCAGGCTCTTCATTGCCGGTGGGCTTGCCCTTGAGCACGGGTTTCTCGCCGCTGAAGTCCCAAACGCTTGCGCTCCAGCCCAAGCCCTTGGCAACCTGTGAAAGCGTCTTTCCGCTTGCGGCAGCTTTGCCGTGATAGGGATAGTTGTGGTTTGCACCGGCTACGGGTATAACCACAAGGGGAGAAGAGGGAGACACGTCGGCCTGGTCGTACAGGGAGAAGGCATCCGTGTAGTCGAAGAAGATTGCCTCGTTGTACTTCATGGCGGGGTTGCGGAAGCAATTCCTGAGAGTGTTCCTCACGGCCGTCCAGCCGACGATGGCGCCGCAGCTGTAGTGACTTACGTCACCGGAAGCGGGGTTGCCCACGGTTCCCTCGGCATTCCAGGGAGAATTGGCCCTGATTTCATCGTTCCACGCAATGCAGTTTTCGAAAATATTGCCGGGATCAACGTCATTGGGGGTTGCAGTTGCCTTGCAGAAGTAACCGCCGATACCGCCGATACCGAAGGTTCCGTGAACGGTTGCAACGCTGTAGCAGTTGGAGATCGTGATAGGAATGGTGGGATCATCGAGACCTTTGGTGCCTCCGCCGATGCCGCCCACGCGCTGATTGCCGGTTATGACACCGCTTGTCCAGCAGTCAACGACCTCCACCTCTTTGCCGCAATAGCCAAACAGACCGCCCACGTTGTTGAGTTTGGAGTTGATGACCACATCGGCCGAGCAGGCGTGCAGGGAGCCGAAAGCCATATTGCCGAAAAATCCGCCGGCGCCGTAGCTGCTAGTGGCACTTGTGTGATCCAGTTCACCCTGGATATGCACCCGCTCGCAGTCTCCGCGGATGCCCTTGGAGGTGTCCTCAAGACCGCAGTAGCCGGCAAGAATGCCGGCACGGGCATCGCCGGGCACAATGACTTTTGCATTGGTCAATGTCAGGTCGTAGCACTTGCCGTTAAGCACGCCGAAGAAGCTGGGGTATGAAGCATATTCGCAGTAGAAGTTGGAAATGGTGTGGCCGTTTCCGTCGAAATCGATACCAAGGGTATACGGGGATTCCCAGTTGAGAGGCTCCCAGTTCTCCACTCCGGTCATGTCGATATCGTTCTGGAGGCGGAAGTATGTCACCTTGCCTGCAGTCAACTGTTCCTTCATGGCCTTAAGGTCGGCCGCAGTGTACAGGTTAAAGGGATCTTCCTTGGTGCCGGATCCTGCATTCGGGGCAACATAGGCCTTCTTGAACAGGACATAAGCCTGAGGAGATTCGGCAAGTTCCCACTTGTCGGTGCCGGTTACCTTGTCGATGGTAAGGGGAAGGATGTAGGTAATTCCATCCTCCAGGCCGGAGGCCGTCAGTTTGAGTTTGGCCGAGGTGGAAGCCTTGCCGTATTTGGGCATCATGGCTTCCGCCGTTGCGAATTCGTATGCCGAGCCGGGGCTCATGACATAGGATGTACCGTGGGCTTTGTTGTATGCCTCTGCGGCGTCGGGATCGGCCTTGAATGAAATGGTGATGGTAAGGTCGGAGACTTTGTCTTCTTCGGCATAGGCGCGTACAAGGATGGTCTTTGCCCTTCCTACAGAGAGTTCAAGCACGTCCGCCACGTCATCGGCACCCACATAGTAGGTTCCTGTCATCTTGGCGACGGGCTGCTGCTGGCCGTTTTCCTTCTCGGTGCATGCGATGCCAAGAAGAAGGGCGGGAATAAGCAGGATATAGGAAATATATTTTTTCATATCGATGTCAGCTTAGAATGTTAATCCGTCGTCCCAGCCGGGATTCTGAGTGAGTATTCCATTGGTGAGGTTACGGTCGTCGGTGGGAATGGGATAGAGGTAATCCCTGTCCTCATTCCATTTGCGGACGATGGTCTTGTGGAGCCATACGAGGCCGGAATTGCCATCCTTCAGGAAAATCTCGTCGTTGAGTTTCTTGGCGGTGGCGGCGGTGTTGCCGTTGGTCTCGGTGTAGATTTCCAGGTCGTTGGTGCCGTTTCCGTCCACGTCATAGGTGCCGGCGCCGGGGAAATACATGCCGTAGAAGTTGGACTCGAATATCTTGCCTTCTTTCCAGCGCATGAGGTCGTAGTAGCGGAAGCCTTCCTGGCACAGCTCCACGGCACGCTCGCGGCGGATTTCAAGGATAACGCCCTTGTTGGGATCGGCAAGAAGTTTCGGGCTCTGGTAACCGCCCCATGCGGCATTGGTGAGGAATGCATCCGGATTGGCATTTGCCGTTTCCATGTTGAGCATTCCGGTAACGCCTGCGCGCTTGCGGAGTTTGTTCACCGACATGTCAAGGTCGGCCTGGGTGAGGGTGCCGGCTTCGGCAAGGGCCTCTGCGTAGTTGAGGTAAACCTCAGCTGCGCGGAAGAGAATGAGGTCGATGTCGGAAGCGTTGTTGGTATCCTGCTCAGGAGTTGTGAGATACTTGTCCGGATGATAACCGGAGAAGGTAACCTTGAAATCCGGGGAAGTGGTTACAGTCTCGCCCATGCGGGTATAACCGGGAGTGCGGATGCTTGCGGCAAGACGCGGATCGCGGTTCTGTGTTTCCTGAACGAAGGTCATGGTTTCCCATCCGCTGATATCGGTGAAGCGGGAACCGTCTTTCATGAGGAAGCTGGCGATGAGCTTCTTGGTCATGGAAGGGCAGCCGCGTGAACCGGTGGTGAGGGAACTGCCGGAATTGTGATAGGCGCCGTAGGTCTTGTTGTAATCGCGGGCCAGGATCACTTCGTCGGTGAGATCGGTTGCGTTCATGGTATGGAACAGCTCCCAGTAGCTGGGATGCAGGCCGTAACCGCTTGTCTGGATGAATTCCTTGGAAACGTCGGCGCATTCCTTGAGATACCACTTGTAGTCGTGGGCATCGGCAGGAAGGGTCTGGAGGTATACATCACTTGCGTGATACTTGCGGAAGGTTCCTTCGAAGAGACAGATCTGCGATTTCAGGGCCATGGCGGTCCACTTGGTCACCTCATAGGCGCTCTTGTCAACAGGCAGGTTGTCGATGGCGAAGTTGATGTCTTCGAGAATCTTGCCCATGATGAACTCGCGGTTGTCGCGGGGACGGTTGAGCAGTTCGGTTTCCGTGGAGCCGATGGTCTTGTCGTACCAGGGAACGTCGCCGAAGCGTTTTACTTTATTAAAATAGAAGTATGCGCGGAAGAAACGGGCCAATGCCTCGTATTTTACGCGTATGGCCTGGTCCGGGGTGTTGTCCAGACATTCAAGCAGGGTGTTGATGTTGCGGAGTGCTCCCCAGCTCCAACCTCCGCCGCTTGCAGGAACGGTGCGCTTGCCCATTTCCTCGTTGGACATGTTGTTCTGGGTGTAATGGTCGTCGTTGGCGATATAAAGGTCGCCTTCCGGGAATGCTCCGTAGAACACGATGGCGAAAGCCTTGAGCTCACTCTCGCTCTTGAAGAAGGTATCCTTGGTGAGCCTGTCCTTGGGCACGGCGTCCAGGAGGTCGTCGCAGGATGCGAATGAGAAACCTGCGAGAAGAACTGTCAAAAGGTAGAATATTTTTTTCATGGCAGGGTTCATTAAAGGGTTATGTCGATACCGAAGTTGAAGCTCTTCTGCCAGGGATAGATACGTCCGGTACCACCGGTCTGGGCCATTTCAGGATCCACGTATTTGCCGTGAAGGCCGGGAGCTATGTAGAAGAGGTTTTCACCGGTGAAGTATACGCGCATCTTCGCGACGGAGATTCTCTTGGTGAGGTTCTCGGGAAGAGTGTAACCGAAGGTGAGGTTCTTGAGGCGCAGGTAGCCGATGTTCTGCAGGTAGCGGTCGTTGACAACGCCCAGAGGACGTTTTTCATTCATCGACACGTAGCCGTGAGGACGCGGATAGTATGCGTTGGGATTATCCTCGCTCCAGCAGTCGTCCAGGAAGTCCCTGGGGATGAAGGTCTGGTAGGGACGGTCGTACAGGAACCAGAATGAACGGAAGCCTGCCGGCGGATACCAGTCCATCTTGCCGATGCCCTGGAAGAAGACTGCCATGTCGAAGCCGTTCCAGGAAGCGTTCAGGTTGATACCATAGTTGTAACGGGGCTGGCTGTTACCGATAATCTGCCAGTCGCCGCTGTCTCCGACCCTCTCTTTGCCCTTGTCGATCTTGCCGTTGCCGTCAAGGTCGACGAACTTCATTTCACCTGCGTACAGGCCGTTGGGAGAAGTGGTTGTGGTGGGGAAGATCTGGGCGTCGTTTACCAGGGACTGGTCCACGGTGTAGGCCGCAGCTTCCTCATCGGTTGCGAAGAGGCCGTCTACATGGTAGCCCCAGATTTCGCCGTAGGTCATGCCCTCGTAGTAGGTCTTTGCGAAGAGCTTGTCCGGGTTGTTGAAGCGGGTGATGTGTGAGATATAGTCACTGAAGACCAGGCTGGTGCCGTAGTTGAACGGTTTGCCGCCGAGCATGAAGGAATCTCTCCAGCCCACGGAAATTTCGTAACCCTTGGTACGGAGGTCAGCGGTGTTCTCCTGAGGCACTGATGCACCGTAAACTGAAGGCAGGGGCTCGCCGGCGGTGAGCATGTCCTTGGTGTCACGGATGTATGCTTCTGCGCTCACGGTGAGACGGTTCTGGAGGAATGCCATGTCGATACCCAGGTTGCTCTGGATTGAACGTTCCCAGGTGAGGCCCGATGATACGGGGGCGCTCAATGTGGCCTGAGGAAGGTTGGCGCCGCCCAGCAGATAAGAGGACTTGCCGTCTGTGGAGATGGTCTGGATGGCAGGGTAGTATGCACTGAGCTGCTGGTTTCCGAGCTGACCGAAGGAGAAACGCAGTTTTGCGCTGTCCCACCAGGTCTTGAGGGGCTGGAAGAAAGGCTCTTCGGAGAGTTTCCAACCCAGCGATGCGGACGGTGAGAATACCCAGCGGCTGCCGCGGAGGAAGCGGGAAGAACCGTCGTAACGGGCGTTCAGTTCCAGAAGGTATTTGCCCTTGTAGTCGTAATTCAGACGTGTGAAGTAACCGGCGGTCTTGAGTTCGTTCTGTCCGCCGCTGGTTTCCATGCGCTTCTTGCCGTCCGGGTCGGCGGGATCCGCACCTACGAGGTCCTGGTCGTTCAGTTCAGTGGAGTAGAGGTTGTAGCCCTTGAGGCCCAGGTCCTTGATCCAGCGGGTTTCGTAGTTGACGCCGGCCATGGCCTTGAAGTTATGGGAATCGGCAATGGTCTTCTCATAGGTGGCGTACAGGTTGTATGCCTGGTAGATGTTTGTAGTGGCGCTTTCCGTAAGTACATCATAGAACGCCGAGTTGTCGTTCTTTACCAGAACTTCGCCGGGATACTTGGAATAAGTACCGTTGACGGAACGGTTGAGGTAGCGGCTGTACTTGAGCGCGTAGGTGTAGTCACCCTTGATCTTGAGGCCCTTGAAGGGGGTAATCGTAAAGTCGATGGTCTCGCTGAGGTTGTCCACATTGTCCTGGTTGAAGTGGTCGCTGTTGAGGAGCATCAGCAGACCGTCCATGGCTTCGTATCCATTGTACTTGGTGGTGTAGATGTTGGTGCCGTCCGGGTTCATTGCCGGATAGCTGGCAAGCACGTGCACGGTACTCTTTGCAAAGTTGTTGTTGATACCGCTCTGTCCGGGATAGAAGTATGAGCTGTTGAAGTAGCTCAGGTTGGAGCCGATGCGCAGCCAGTCGGTTACGTCGAATCCGAGTTTCACACGCAGGTTCACACGGCTGTAGTGGTCCGGATCCTGTTTGAACATACCCTGCTCGTAAAGATAACCGCCGGATACCAGGTAATTGACGGCACCGGTTGAACCGCTCATGGTAATCATGTGGTTCGTGGTGGGCTTGATGTCGTTGTACAGGACATGGTACCAGTCCGTATTGGCATAGTAGTTATAGACGTCACGACCGTTTTCCTGGGTGATGACAACCCAGGGGCGGCTGGGATCCTCCACCTTGTCGTTGCGGCGGGCATAAAGTTCCTGCATGTCGGTATCGGAGTAGTTTGCATACTTGGTGCCCGGGCTGTACCTTTCCCAGAACAGGTTTGTGAGGTATACGTGGTCGTAACCGCGGGATTCATAGTCCGTGCTGGTGGTGGGGGCGGTAACACCGAAGCGGCCGCTGTAGGTGACCTTTGCACGGCCTTCCTTTTCCTTGGAACCGTTCTTTGTGGTGACCAGGATTACGCCGGCCGAGCCCTTTGCACCGTAGATGGCTGCTGCTGCAGCATCCTTGATGACGGAGATGTTGTCCACATCGGCAGGGTTGACATACTGGATGTCGCCTTCAACGCCGTCGATGAGAACGAGCGGGGTGCCTCCGTTGATGGAGTTCCAACCGCGGATGTTCAGCGTGGCGGCCTGTCCGGGACGTCCTGAACCTGATGTGACGTTCAGGCCGGGCACTGAACCCTGGAGCATATGGCCCACATCAAGGGCGGAACGGTCCTGGAGTTCTTCGGCCTTGATAACCGACACGGCACCGGTGAGGTTGGTCTTCTTCTGGGTGCCGTAACCCACCACTACGACTTCCTCGAGGAGGTTGGAGTCGGTTCTCATGATGATGTCAAGGCGGGCCTGGCCGTTGGTTTCCACGGTTTCCGTGGTGTATCCAAGGCAGGAGAAATCCACCGTGGCACCTTTGGCGATGCGGACGGAATAGTTGCCGTCGAGGTCCGTGATGGCGGTGGCGCCGCCGCGGACCATTACTGCCACACCGGGCAGAGGCAGACCTTCATCGTCCTTGACTACGCCCGACAGGGTGTAGGTTTCCTGGGCCCAGGCGGCGATGGAGGCCATCAGCAGCACAAGGGACAGGAAAATTCTGTGAATCTTGGTCATAGGTTGAATGGTTAGATATAATGAAAAATCAGTTGTTGCTGAAACGTCCGGCGAAGAGCACCGCGCCGGTGCTGCGCTCGCTGATTACATAGAGGAAGGGATGATCCGCGTGGAAGTATACGATGGGATCCGGCTGGCCGACGGAGGTGTTGCGTGCCATGCCGCCGATGGAAATTGCCGCGGCTTCCGTGCCTTCCTCATCGACAATTATCTTGGTGAACTGCTTGACGAAATCCAGATAGTTGGCATGTTCCGACATTTTCAGGAATTCCGCCCCGGGCTTGAAGGATTTGGGCATGCCCATGTCCGAGAGGAGGTCGTTGAGCTTGATCTTATAATCCGTTTCGAAACGGGGGATCCAGAGGTTGACCTTGCAGGTGTAGAAGCGCTTGAAGAATTCCTGCCAGGAGACGGTTTTGAGGAACGCGCACACATCGGCCACCTTGTAGCCGCTGTTGGGGAGCATCACCGTCATGGTATAGGCACCGTTGCCGTAATCCATCTGCACAGCGTTGAACTCCTTGCCGGAGTAGTGGCGGAATTCGGATTCCTGGATCATCATGGTGACATCGGCCTTTTTGCCGGTTTCGTCGGTGAACTGCCTCTTGTCGGACATGTCTTTGCGGAAGGGGCGGCTCCATTTGCTCTTGAAGTAGAGGGCGTTGATGAGATAGGCCATGATGTCCGGGGAGACTTCGTCCAGGACCTTGGGGATGAGGCCTTCCGTGTGGCGGGAGCACCAGTTGTTGATATAATCGGCTGTGCCCTTGGTGTCGTAGAAGTTCTTGTTTACGGCCTCTGCCTGATAGTATTTGGTGACGTTGTCCTGATAGCTTTTCCTGAGGGTGCACTCCTGGTTGAGGATTATTGCGTTGGCGATGGCGAGTTTTGTGGCTTTGTCCACCTCCGGGAGCTGGGTGAGCATTGCCAGGCAATACTCGTTCACTTCCTGTGCGCCGCCACTGCCATAGCCCAGTACGGTGGAAATCTCCTCTGCGGTTTGCCCTTCCGCGCCTTCCAGGATCATTCCCAGGAGGAACTGCAGGCTGAGGGGGGAGATCATATAATCCTTTGCCTCCGCGGTGTTCACTTTGTCGATGAAGTTGAAGGCGAAGGTATTGCCGGTGGTTACGAATTCCGACTGGGTTTTTGTGAGGGTGATGTCCTTGCGCGGGTTGTCATTCTCACTGCCGAGATTTACGGTTTTGTCGCATGCCGATGAAGTTGCGGCGATAATTGATATGATTATTAGTGCGCGTTTCATGTTAAAACTATGTTTTATAGATGTCAAAATTATGAAATTTGTGCTATATTTACAAGGAATTTTTGAAGTTTTATGTTTCGGCGCGTTTCGTTTGCGTTTCTGGCTGTTTTGATTTCGGCTTCCGCATTTTGTCAGGAAGTTGATTCATCGGCAGTTATATATCCTCTGTCATCGGCCGATGCAATCCGCTTCATCCGGCCGCAGTACAGGGATTTCTCCGGAATGCTGTCGGTGACTCCAACTCAGGTGCCGCTGCTGGGAAACAGCCTTGAAATAATGCGCGGAATGCGCAAATTCGAGCTCCTTTCGGCCGACCTTTCCGGGGCGCAGGAAAGCATCCACATGGAGTACTACGAATTCCCCCGGGAAGAGATTCCCATGGCGTTGCGGGACATAATGATGGAAAAGGCCTCCGGCGGCGTTGAGGTGAAGATGCTGGTGGAAAATATAGTCAACGGTTCAGTGCCGCTGAGCCATTATCGGCAGATGGGAAAAATGGGGGTGGAATACCGCTTTTTCACCCCGTTTGTGAGGCCAATCCGCTTCGTTTTCCGGCTGAATCACCGCAACCACCAGAAAATCGCCGTCATCGACCATAAAATCGGTTATATCGGGGGGATGAATCTTGCCGATATTTACTTCAATGAGTGGAGGGATACTCACCTCAGGATTGAGGGCCCGGCCGCTGCGGTGGGCATCGACGGAGTGTTCTGGAACATGTGGCAAAGCTCTGGAATTGAGCAATATACGCCTTTTGCCGATACGGTTCAGTACCCAATGGTGCAATCCATTGGAAAGATAGTCCAGATAGTGGGAGACGGGCCGTTCGACGGGCATCGGACCATGGAGGATTCTTATGTGTGGCTGCTGGACAACGCAACGGATTATTTCTATGCAAAAACCCCTTATTTCGCCCCGCCGCGGGACGTTCTGAAGGCAATGAAACGGGCTGCTTCAAGAGGGGTAGACGTGAGGCTTATCGTGCCGGGTGTTTCGGATGTTCCGATTATGGATCCGGTGAACCGTTCATGGTTTCGTTCGTGCCTTAAGAGCGGCATAAAGATATATACCAGCAGGGGAGCGTTCAACCACAGCAAAACCTTCGTTACCGACGACTATCTCACCAGCATCGGCTCGGTCAATCTGGATTATCGCAGTTTCCGCCTCAATTACGAGGACAATGCGTTCATTTACGACCAGCCCGTAGCCGGTCATATGAGAGGGGAGTTCGAGACGGACTGCGAAACGGTTTGCGATCCGGTAACAATGACTGACGTTTACAACACGTCCCTCCTGCAGAAGATAATTCAGGGCCTGACCCGACTGTTTGCACCTTTAATGTAATTATAATATATGAAGAGACTTTCCTGGCTGTTTGCAGCGCTCGCCTTCCTGGCGCTGATGTTTGTGGGATGCGATCCCAAAAATGGCAACGAAGAAGAGGAATACGTAGATCCGGACTCTCTTGAACAGCTTGAGTTCTCGGTGCCAGTCACCGGCAACTGGATCTTCGAGTCCAAACCGGACATCGTAATCCATGCGAAGAATCCCAATTCGGTTAAGGTTCCCGTGGATTTCACCGTGGAATTAAGGACCGACAAGGGAGTGCTGCTTACCAAATTGGAAAAGAGCGAAAAGATACCTGCCAAAGGGGAGGCCGATGTAAGGTTCACCACCGACAAAGCGATGGATCCCGGCTTCTATAAGGCCCGCTGCATCACGCTCACCAATGGAAAAGTGAAGATTCCACGCACTTTTGTTTTCGGGGTGGATCCCACGGCGATTGTTTCGGCTCCTGACAAGCAGGCCGATTTCGACCAGTTCTGGTCGGATGCGCTGAGCCAGCTGGAGGGCGTGAATATGGATCCGAAGATAACATTAATCAAGGCCGCAGGTTCGCGTAACGTGTATTTCGTGGAAATGAATTCTATCCCGGACGGTCTCTCAGGGGATCCTGTAAAGATCCGCGGCTATTACGTTGAGCCAACGGACGGCAAGAAGCACCCGGTGCTCATGCATTTCTTCGGATACGACTCAAATCCTCCCGGAAACATGGGACTGTACACCGGAGTATCGGCCGATTATGCCGAGTTCTATCTGTCGCACCGCGGCCAGTACATCAACGCCCGCACTTCCGCCCAGCGAGCCGATGGCATAGCGGAAGACTATACCAACACCTACGGAGACTGGTTTGCCTTCAATTTCGGCCAGAGGGACGCCTATTACTATCGCGGCGCCTTCATGGACTGCGTCCAGGCGGTACGCTTCATGGCCGGCCGCCCCACCAGCGACATAACCAACATCTTTGCGGAAGGTTCCAGCCAGGGCGGAGCTCTGTCATATGCCACTGCAGCCCTGAGCCCTTATCCCCTCAAGGCCATCGCCCCCAACGTGGCTTTCCTGGGCGACTTCCCGGATTATTTCCAGATTGTGGACTGGCCCGCCAGCACCGCAAAGGCCAGCAGGGGTTCTATGACCGATGACCAGATGTACGCTTTCCTGTCGTACTTCGACACCAAGAACCTGGCAACCCGTATAACCAATACGGCTGTCCTTGCCACCATCGGCCTGCAGGACGGCACATGCCCTCCCCACACCAACATCGCCCCCTACAACAATCTCCCGCACAAGAATAAGGAGATGCACTATTACCCGGAGATGCAGCACAGCTACCCTCCGGGCTGGGACAATATGTATCTGGATTTCTTTAAGACTTACATGAAGTAGGAATCAGCCGCCCGATGCCCCAGCAGAGGGCGGCTACTGCCATACCGTTGATGGATGCGAAGCCCCAGTGGACCAGGTTGGCCACGACGGCTCCGGCCACTACGCCGATTATGGCGCTCCAGTCGACAGTCTTCTCTTTCACTTCTTTCCTGCGGTTCACGAAGTAGTGGAGAATCAGGATGATTCCCACGGGCGGCAGCGTGCAGTTCAGTACGTTGAGCCAGCCGCAGAAGTTCCAGTACAGCCACACCGCGGCCACCGTGCCGATTACGCCGGAGATGATAACCATCACCTTCTTGGAAAGGCCGAAGATGTTGCTCAGGCCAAGGCCTGCGGTATACAGAGCATTGTCGTTGGTGGTCCAGATGTTCAGGCCCAGGACAAAGACTGCGAGGTAGAACAGATTAAGGTTGAGCATCACTTCGAAGATGTCGTTTCCGCCTGCATAGATGCTGGATACGGCACCGAAGAGGAACATCAGGCTGTTGCCGATGAAGAACGCTATCACTGTGACTATGAGACCAACTTTCCCGCTTTTGGCAAAACGGGTGAAGTTTGGCGTGGCCGTTCCTCCGGAGACGAAACTACCCACAACCAGGCCGGCTCCTGCAATGATGCCAAGGTCCTTGGAGCCCTTTGCAAACTGCTCCACAAGCCCGGCGTCGCCGTGGCTGATTGCCAGAATCATCGCCACTGTGCCCAGGATGGCCACTGCGGGAACGGCGATGTAGCTCACGATGGTGAGGCTCTTGATGCCGAAGTATGCGCTGGCGGTCATGAGGATACCGGCGATGGCCACAAGCAGGTATCCCTGCCAGGGCATGCTGTCCGGAGTAACCTCAAGCCCCAGGAGTTCCTTTGCAACGGGAATTGCGAACATGGCAAGACCTACTCCGAACCATCCGGTCTGTGTGAAACTGATCATCGCGCTGGGGAGCCAGCTGCCCTTTGTTCCAAAGCTCCTGCGGGCCAGCATGTCAAGGGAGAGTCCGCTCTCGGCGCCGATCCATCCCAGTGCTCCGGTATAAGCGGCCAGGATAAGGCCGCCAAGGATGAGTGCCCATACGAAGCCCCACCAGTCGAGCCCGCTGGCAAGCTGCTGGCCAACCCACATGCTTGCGGAGAAGAAGGTAAAGCCGAGCATCACCATGAACATGCTCAGGGTGCGTTTACGGCCTTTTTGGTCCACCGGAATACCGGTATAGTCGATGTCGGTCTTGGTTTTGTTACTCATATTGCTGAAGGATTGTATTGATTGCATTTATGCGCTGGAGGGCGATGGATTCAATCGACAGGGAAGGGGACTGCTCCAGCAGCCGGGTTTCCTCCTCCCAGAGGATACGGAGCCCGTCGCTTCGAATCTCGCTGAAGTGGTTGAGCGAGCACCAATCGGCATAACTCAGCGGAGTGTCATATCCCAGCTTCTCGCCCACAAGGCGGTGAGGGTCGATCTGGGCGGCCCTTCCCCAAAGGCCTTCCCAGTACTCCAGGGCCTCGCGGAAATGGACGGGAATCTCGTATCGGCGCGCTCCTCCGTCGTAGATTATGCACTTTTCCAGAATCGAATAGGGGTGTTCAAGAACGTACCGGCGGAATTCCGGTGCTACGGCGCCTCCCTTCCATCCGAAGTCGATGTCGGGAATGTTTATCCCGCTTACTCCGGCATCCTCGTATACCGTGAAAATACCCTCGTAGAAGAAGCATTCGAAGCCCTCGAATTCGGGGAATACCTTCCTTATTTTGCGTGTCGATTTTTCCATCAGGTCGATGGCCCTGGTGCCGCCGATGGTGAAGAAAATGATCTTGCGTATGCTGCCGCCGCGCCTGCGGAACCTGTCCACTACCTGGTCCAGGCACAGTTTGAGCGTATCTCCGGTGGCGATAATATCGCCGATAACCAGCGTGCAGTCCTTCTTGACGCGTAGTTTCTCGTACTTGATTTCCAGGCCGGTGATTATGTGGTCCTCGATAATGCGCTCGCAGGAGACAAAGTGGATGTCCTGAACCCGTATTCCGCATTTGTAGCAGGCCTCTTCCACAGGGTAGTTCAGCCCGCCGCGCAGAATCGTGAGGATGTCGATTGCTTTTTCCGTGCCACCGGGATAAAGATGGCGGAGTGCGGCTTCTGTTGGCGGCAGCATCGACAGATAGGAATCATAGCCGATGACTTCAGGGGATGCCATAAGCCGGCGCGTCCCCGGGGCGCTGATGACGAAGTACCTGTTGCAGAGCTCCTTATCGCTCAGCTCATAAATACTTATGTCATCCCGCAAGCCGACATGCAGAAGGCTCGCATCCTGTGATAATGTGGACATAAAAAATCCCGATTAAGAGCTAACCGGGATACAAATATAATAATTAATACGATATAATCAAACAAAAAGCGCTAAGTGATTGACACTCAGCGCTTTCTGCGGTGCGGACGAGGCTCGAACTCGCGACCCCCGGCGTGACAGGCCGGTATTCTAAACCGACTGAACTACCGCACCAATTATTCAGTTGTTCCCAAACGGGATTGCAAAGGTACAAACATTTTTTTAATCTGCAATACCTTTGCAAAAAAAATTACCCGGCCACCTGGCCGGGCAATGGAATAATGAGCCGGGGCTCATTCGAAGTTACTGGACTTCGATCTGTTTGTGAGTCTTTTCGGGCTCCACTCTCTTCACCTTGGGAATGCTTACGGTAAGTACGCCGTTTTCCACTTTGGCGCCAATACAGTCGCGATTTGCGTCATCAGGAAGCAGCATGGTCTGCTGGAACTTGGTGTAGGAGAATTCGCGGCGCAGATAGTGGCCCTTGTGGGCATCGTCCTTTGTCTCGGCCTTTTTCTCCATGTTGATCACAAGGTCGCCGTCTTCGTCCAGATGGACGTTGAAATCGGCCTTTGTCATTCCCGGAGCTGCGAGCTCAAGCTCGTATTTGTCCTGGTGTTCGATAACGTTGATTGCCGGCGCGGTTGCCTTCGGGCGTTCCATCCAGGTGTTGTCGAAGAAATCGTTGAAAATGTCGGGCATCCATGAGGTCTGATTGTTTCTTCTGACGGGTAACATAACTGAATCTCCTATATTAAAAGTTAAACATTCTGTTTTCGAAGCCCCGGTTTCCCGGGCGGCTTCGCCATACGGTATTGCAAAGCCGGGGCCATCGGCATAAAAGGGCTAACTCTCTGACAAAAAGGCACTTAGCTTTGCCAAATTGGCACTTTTTATGTCAAATTGTCGCGACGGCGATTGGCTATTCGGAAAAAATGACGTACCTTCGTGTTATGGAAAAGCACTGGTATGCCATGAAGGTGTTCTACAACAAGGTTTTCGAAATGGAAGACCTTCTGGAGGCCTATGGCATCGAGTCGTTCATCGCAGTGCAGAGGGAGGAGCAGAAAGGCAGGGCCCATTCGCTGGCGGCCAGGAAGCTGGCGGGAGAGCGCGACCGCATCGGCAAAAGAAAATTCATCCAGGAAGGGCCGATGATCTACAAACGCAACCCCCTGGTGGCTTCGCTGATGTTCCTCCATGCCGATGACGACCAGCTCTCCATCGTATCCGAGCGCCTATGGGATCCCGTCGTCGGCAAAGCCCACGGCTTTATATATAAGGATGCCGGGAAGAAAGGCTTCGCGGTTATTCCGGACATCCAGATGGAGTCGTTCCGGCTGGCAATATCGGCCTGGAACCATGGCTGGGAGATTGTGGATGCCGATATCGCCCTGGACCCGGGCGACAAAGTGCGCGTGACCGACGGCCCCATGAAGGGCGCCGAGGGCTATATCAAGCGCATCGGCAAGGATAAGCGCCTGCTGGTATGCATAGAGGGCGTAATCGCGGTAGCCACCTCCTACATCCCCCGCAAATTCCTGGAAAAGGTGGCGGAATAGTTTGCTACTTTGATTTTTTTACCTATCTTTGCGGTCCGATTAACGGGGTATTAGCTCAGTTGGTAGAGCGATAGGTTCGCAATCTATAGGTCAGGGGTTCGAATCCCCTATGCTCCACAAAAAAGTGTCCTGCTTCCTGCAGGGCGCTTTTTTTGTGTAATACTGGAAGTGACGAACGCCCTGCGGGGCGTTTTTTCGTCCCATTTTCGGCACTTTCGTCCCATTTGGGCCGATTTCGTCACTTTTGCTCGTCCCTCGCGACTTTTATTTCCTGAGGGTGGATTGCGGCTGTACCTTTGCATCGAAAAATTTGAAAGCAATGGAAATCGCAATACCATATAAACTGAAACTTGACAACGCGGCCAACATATATCCGGCCTCGATGAGCAAGCATTATTCCTCTCTTTACAGGATGAGCCTGACAATGAGCGAGGAAGTGGACGAGTACATTCTTCAGGACGCGCTTGAGCGCGTATCCGAGCGTATACCTACTTTCAGGTGCACACTCAAGGGCGGCGCATTCTGGTGGTATCTCCACAGGGTGGAGGATACTCCCGTTGTGCGTGAGCTCAAGCCCCTGCGCAGGTTCCGTTTCAAGGATCAGAACGGTCTTCTTTACCGTGTGAGCGCATCTGGTTGCGTTATTTCCCTTGACGTGTTTCACGCTCTTACCGACGGTTTCGGCGCCATTACTTTCCTGCTGACTCTTGCCGGCGAGTACATCCGCAAGCGTTACGGCGTGGAAACCGGTTACAACAATCTTGTGCTGGATCCTGCCGACAACCCTTCTTACAGTGAGGTGGAGGACAGTTTCAAGGCTGTTTTCTCCGGCCGCAAAGGTGAGCTTGAGAAGAATGTGGACGCATATCATATCAAAGGAACGCAGCTCGCGCACGAGTCCGTGAAGGACTGCCGGGTTGTTATGCCGATGGAGAATATTAAACAGGCCTGCAGCGAGTACGGATGCACCGTTACCGACTTCCTTGTGTCCGTAATGCTGTGGGCTTTGCAAAAAGAGCACGCCGCGGATCCCGCTGCGGAGCGCTCGGTCTTGAAAGTATCGGTTCCCGTGAACCTCCGGCCCATCTACAAACAGCGCACTCTGCGCAATTTCTCTTCCTATGTGAATTTGGGTATGGATGTGGCCGATGGAGAGATGAGTTTCAGCGAAATTGTCGATTTTGTGAAGGCTCAGAAGGAGCACGATCTCCGTCTGGAGAATCTTGAGCCCAAGATTGCGGCAAACGTGGAGCTGGAGGAAATGCTCCTGGTTCGTTGCCTCCCCCTGTTTGTCAAGCACCCCATCATCGACATTATCAATCTCCTTCACGGGGACCGGTTCTGTTCACAGACCATGTCCAACCTTGGCAACGTTAACGTTCCCGAAGCCATGAGGCCTTATATTGCCGATGTGGATTTCATTCTCGGCCGTCAGCGTGGCAACAGCGGCGCCTGCTCCTGCGCCGGCTACAACGGAAAACTGACTTTCCACCTCACCCGCAAAATCGCCGAAGACTCCTTCGAGCAGGCCTTCCTTGAACAGCTCGCCGCCCTGGGCATCCCCACTTCCGTTACCGTGAGCAATTTAGCGTAAACTGCAAATCATTGATATTCAACAAGTTGTTAAAACGGGATGTTGCAATTTGCAACACCCCGTTTTCATATCTCATTGTGTATCAACAACATCCATTTTACGCCAGACTTTTGTCTGGGGAAGATTTGTATTGTCCGGGGGACTCCGCTTCGCTCCGGCCCCTCCCACAATCTACTGCGTCCCGGCAAGCCGGAACTTGTATCTTGCGGGCCCCTCCCCCTATACTTGTCCGGGGGTGGACAAGCCCCCGGACAATACAAATCTTCCCCTGTTTGACAAAAGTCTAATCGGGGATTATGATTTCGTAGGATTTGCCGGGCTTCACCGTGAGGCGGGTGTCGCGGAGCCAGGGGTTGGCTTCTTTGAGGCGGTAGTAGGTGGTGCCGTGTTTTTCGGCGAAGGCGATGAGGTCTTCAACGGTGGAATTCACCGTGATGACATGGCGCACTTCAAGGAGGGGATACATCTGGCCTTCCTTGATGTCGTAACCGAAGGCGTGGGGGTCTTCGAAGAACATTTTGGCGGCAAGGATGCGGAACATGTAGCGGGAGGTTTCTTCCGGAAGGAGCACGTTCATAGCGTTGGTCTGGTGCTGTGACTGGAGTCGTTTGTCCAGGTTGCCGCCACCGAAGTTGTAGCTGGCGGCGGCGGTCATCCAGTCGCCGTATTTGCGGTAAGCGCTTTTGAGCATCCTGCAGGCGGCTACGGTTTCCTTGTCGATGTTGTAGCGTTCGTCCACTTCGGCGGTGATTTCAAGGCCGTAGCCGCGGGCGGTGGCCTCCATGAACTGCCACAGGCCGGCCGCCTTGGCAACAGACACTGCCTTGGGATCAAGGTTGCTTTCCACTGCCATCAGGTACTTGAGGTCGTCGTGCAGGCCGTTTGCCTTGAGGATGGGCTCCACTATGCTGAAGATGCGTTTTGAACGCTTGAGGATGAGTGTGCTGAGGGTGTGGCCGTAGGTGAAGGAGATGAGCTCACGGTCCATGCGTTCCATGCGGTCGGGCGTATTGAGGTACACCGTATCCCCGGCAAATACCATGTATTCCGGTACCCTGGGAGATGAGGGATGGGTAGGAGGGAAGGGGAAATACTGTGCCTGTGCCGTGACGCAAAACGTGACGCAAAAGAAGACGGCGATAAGGAAAACTATCTTTTTCATGCCATAAAGGTACTGTTTCTTTCGCAGGAATCCTAATTCCTTGCCATGATGAATGCCCGTATCTTATCCAGAAGCTCTTTGTCCGATGAGTAAGGGGATCTGCCGAGCTGCACCAGGGTATTGTCTCCGCAGTCCATGAACAGGGGCCCGTCCGGGGTATTGTCCATGGCATCGTATACGGCTTTTTGCCGGGATGGAACGTCCTTGAGGGTATATGCGCCGTCACGGCTTTTTACGCCGGGCTGGTCCATTATGTCTTCCACAACGGAATAGTCGAAGCTCACATCGGGCTTGAGATCCAGGACGGCTTCGTGGCAGGCTGCGGCGTAGTTGAGCACGCGCTGCGAAACCTCTCCGTTAACGGTGAATCCCAGCAGCTCCAAGTGAGGGCAATCCAGGGAATCGGCCATGGAGCGCACTCTGTCGATATAGGCGAAGCACTCGTCATCATCGGCAAAAGAGGGGAGGGCGATGGTGTACATGCGCTTAACCGGCGGTTCGCCAAGGGCGGGGACGGCATCGGCAATTGCTTTCTCCAGGGAGGCCACGGTTCCGTATACGGGGTTGAGCCAGTAGTCCGGGAGATCTTCGCCTTCGCAGGGGACTTCGCTCAGCAGGAATGCATCGAAAAGCCAGCCCCTGTCGCAGGCAACGCCGGGGGAGAGCCGTTCCGGGCCGTATCGGTAAATAGCCTTGTCGGGGCTTCCGCAACTGATAACCCATCCTGTCTGAGGCAGGACGATGCTGTCCCTTGCCACTTCCCAGGAGTACAGCTCCGGCGTGAATACCTCCGGAGCCTGCCTGCATGAAACAAGCAGGAGACACAGAATAACCCAAACCTGTGAAAATTGTCTCATCATAACAAATGCTTGTGTCCTGCAAAGATATTAATAAATTGGTCAGATACTCTGCCTCCGGTGCTATTTTTTGGAGAAGATGTGATTTCGTGTGGGGGATCTTCTCCAAAACCCTGTCTTCAGTGCAACATTTTGGAGAAGGTCAAGCCTATAAAAACACATCTTCTCCATAGAGGGCCGTTATCTTGTGGCCGAAGAAGAAAAATTGCCGAAAAAACACTATCTTTGGGCCACAAAGAAGCAATTATATGAACAGAATACACGCATTCCTGCCGGAGAGAATCAGTCGGAAGGCCCTGGAGGGGCAGAGCGAGATCGCGAAGATATCGGCCATAACCTCATCCCTCGGGGAGACATCGACCATAAAGAGAATTGCCGATGACGCCGGCGCGGAGTTCACCCTCATCTATACCAAGCACACCGAATTGTCGATGGTGCATTACGCGCTGGAGCGCATGCTTCAGATTGCCGATGACACCGGCGCGGACCTGCTGTATGCCGATCATTTCCTGCAGAAGGGCGGGGAGGTTATCCAGGCTCCCGTCATCGACTATCAGAAGGGCTCGCTTCGAGATGACTTCGATTTCGGCGGCCTGCTGCTTTACCGCACATCGGCACTCAAGGCGGCATCGGCAAGGATGGACCGCGATTATCATTTTGCCGCGCTCTACGACCTGAGGCTCAAGGTTTCGCAGAAGGGCTCTCTGGAGCATATCGGCGAGTACCTTTACTACGAGATCGAGACCGATTTGCGCACTTCGGGGGAGAAGCAGTTCGATTACGTGGATCCCCGCAACCGCGCGTCGCAGATAGAGATGGAGGAGGCGGTGACGGAGCATCTCAAGGCCATCGGCGGATATCTGGAGCCGGTTTTCCGCAGCATCGACATTCAGGAAGGGGAGTTTCCGGTGGAGGCGTCGGTGGTGATTCCATGCAAGAACCGCGTGAAGACAATTGCCGATGCGCTTAGGAGCGCCCTTTCCCAGAAGGCCGACTTTCCTTATAATGTGATTGTGGTCGATGATAACTCGACGGACGGTACCGTGGATGTGATCAAGAGTTTCCTTGGGGACCCGAAGCTCGTTTACATCGCCCAGGATCCCACGTGGCACGCCATCGGCGGAAACTGGAATGCGGCGATTCATCATCCCCTTTGCGGCCGATATGCCCTGCAGCTGGATTCCGACGATATTTATTATAATGAATATACGGTGCAGAAGTTTGTCGATGCCTTCCGCTCGCAGCGCTGCGCAATGGTGGTGGGGTGTTACCAGATTACCGACTTCGAGCTGAATCCGCTGCCTCCGGGAGTGGTGGAGCACAGGGAGTGGACTCCGGAGAATGGCCGCAACAACGCTTTGCGCGTGAACGGCCTGGGCGCGCCGCGCGGATTCTATGTGCCGCTGCTGCGCTCGCTGAATTTCCCAACAACAAAGTACGGGGAAGACTATGCCGTGGGTTTGCGGATCAGCCGCGAGTATCAGATTGGCCGGGTATGGGATGTTCTTTATACATGCCGCCGATGGGGTGGAAATTCCGACAGCGACCTTAGTATTGAGCGAGTTAACGCCAATAACTACTACAAGGACCGTATCCGCACCTGGGAACTTGAAGCCAGGATAGCAAAAAATTTTTGAAAATTTCTTCAAAAAAATTTGCTGGTTCGAAAAAAGTTCGTACCTTTGCAGTCCCGCTTGAAAAAAGAGCGGGATTTTTAGCGCCCGAAAGGGAGTTGAAAAGTTCATTGAAAAGACTGAAAGGAAAGTACAAGCAAGTACCGAAATAGTGTAACACTATTAACAATAAACGAGCGTCTATTCCTTATATAGTATAAGGTAAAGTCACGGAGCAAGCTTAGAATTATAATAATATACAATGAAGAGTTTGAACCTGGCTCAGGA
>JAGAAY010000004.1 GCA_017615065.1 Bacteroidales bacterium
CAAGCAGATCGGTATCTTCCACCTGGACGGCATCGCTCCTGCACCCCGCGGCATCCCTCAGATCGAGGTTTCCTTCGATATCGATACCAACGGCATACTGAGCGTATCCGCAAAGGATAAGTCCACCGGCAAGGAGCAGCACATTCGCATCGAGGCATCCAGCGGACTCAGCGAAGACGAGATCAAGCGCATGCGCGACGAGGCCAAGGCAAATGAAGATGCCGACAAGGCCGCCAAGGAGCGCGTGGACAAGATCAACAACGCCGATGCCCTCTGCTTCCAGGCGGAGAAGTTCCTGAAGGATAATGGCGACAAGGTTCCCGCAGACGTTAAGGCCGAAGTGGAAAGCAACCTGAATCCTCTCAAGGAGGCTGTCAAGAACCAAAATCTTGAAGACATCGACAAGTACTCCGCTGCCCTCAGCAAGGCTTTCGAAAAGATGTACCAGGCTGGCCAGCAGGCCGGCGCACAGGGCGGCCCTCAGGCCTTCGACCCGAACCAGGGTGGCCCTCAGGGTGGTCCCGGTTTCGGCGGCCAGGGCGGTCCCGGTCCTGACTACGGCGGTGGTTCCGCTCCTGACGAACAGTAAAGAAAATGGGCTCCCGACCGGGAGCCCTTTCTTTTTCAATAATCTAACGCACTACCGTGGAAACGCGGTCGGGACCGACTGAAACGATCTTTATGCGGCAGTCGGTGGCGTCTTCAATGAATTCGATATAATCCTTGAACTCCTTCGGGAAATCATTGTAGCGCTGGAGGCCGCGGAGACTGGTCTTCCAGCCGGGGAATTCGCGGTAGACAGGCTCGATGTCGGCGCCTCCGTCATACGGGAAGTCTTCGATCAGTTTACCATCTTTCTTATAGGCCACGGCCACCTTGATGGTGTCGAATTCATCCAGAATATCGGATTTCATCATTATGAGGTCGGTGACTCCATTCATCATCACGGAGTATTTGAGCGCGACTATATCCAGCCAGCCGGTGCGGCGCGGACGGCCGGTGGTGGCGCCGAACTCATGGCCGAGCTGACGGAGTTTTTCTCCATCGGCATCAAACAGTTCGGTCGGGAAAGGACCGCTGCCGACACGCGTGCAATATGCCTTGAAGATGCCGTAGACATGACCGATGCGGGAAGGTGCGAGGCCAAGTCCGGTGCATACTCCCGCCGACATGGTGTTGGAGGAAGTAACGTAGGGATATGTGCCGAAATCGATGTCCAGCAGCGTTCCCTGGGCACCTTCTGCCAGCACCGGAACTCCCTGGTCCAGGGCCTTGTTGATATAAATCTCACTGTCGATGAACTCGAAACGTTTCAGTTTCTCGATGGCATCGAGCCAGAGTTTCTCGTATTCGTCGATGTCAACCTTGAAGCCGTCATACTGCGAAAGAATGCGGAGGTGGCGCTCCTTGCGGGCAAGATAACGCTCCTTGAAATCGGGGAGGAGGATATCGCCCACGCGGAGACCGGTGCGCCCGGCCTTATCGGTGTAGGTAGGACCTATCCCCTTGAGGGTGGAGCCTATCTTGGCCTTGCCCATGGCACTCTCGCTGGCGGCATCCAGCGCCCTGTGAGTGGGGAGGATGAGGTTCGCGCGCTTGGAAATCAGCAGACGTCCGTCCACATTCACGCCCCTGGCCTCTATCTTCTCTATTTCTTCGAGGAGGATGACTGGGTCGATCACCACACCGTTGCCGATGACATTGAGGGTATCGTCCCGGAAGATTCCGGAGGGCACCGTGTGAAGCACGAAGGCTGTGCCGTCGAACACCAGGGAATGCCCGGCGTTGGGGCCGCCCTGGAACCTCGCAACTATTTTGTAGTCAGGGGATAAAACATCCACGATTTTACCTTTCCCCTCGTCGCCCCACTGGAGCCCGAGGACAACATCGATTTGATTAGCCTTCATTAGATAATACTGTTATTCTGAAAAACGGTTTGAATTTAACGATTTTATTTGAATAAAAAAAGCCCCGATTTTGTATCTTTGGGAGATTAAATAACCAGATTATGTACAGAAAAGTGAGAATTCTCCGGCATTTCGCCATTGCGATTTTGGGTTTTTCCCTGCTTTCAGCCGTCTCTGCACAGGCGCAGGATATTAAACCGGCAAAGGACAAAGCAACGAAAAAATATGGTTACCAGGCTAAAGACAAGTCCTGGGTAATCGCTCCCGCGTTCGATAATGCAAAGAAATTCGACGATGGTGTTGCGGAGGTGGAAGTGAACGGCTTCAGGGGCCTGATCAATATCGACGGTTCTTTCCTGATTGCTCCGGAATACGACGATATCACCAAATACGACAAGCATGGTTTCTGCGAACTGAAGCGCAAGGTAAACGGCGTCAAGCTGCATGGAATCGCGAACAGGAGCGGCCAGATTGTCATTCCCGTGGAAGCACGTTCGGTGGATGTAGACCGCAGCGGCGATTTCATTTTTGCCAAATACGACACCGAGGTGCCCGGCTTCAAGGTCGATCAGGAATGGGGCGTATTCGACAGGGAAGGTAATGAGATCTTTGCCCCCCAGTTCTATACCACGCCTTCGTTCAGAAATGGGATCGGCATTGCCAAGTCTGCCCGCAACGGCCTCTATGGTGTTATTAACGGCGACGGACAGGTGCTCGAACCCTTCCAGTATCTCGCCCTTTCCCACAGCTCCTACACCTACAAAGGTTTGGGCACGGACCTGTCCCACGTTATCTGGAGCGAGGATATGCGCAACCGCCAAAGCATGCCTCAGCCCGGTGCCGTCATTCCCTACGATCCCCAGAACGATCCTGTC
>JAGAAY010000035.1 GCA_017615065.1 Bacteroidales bacterium
CATAAAAATAGCGCACTAGAGCAAGCTCTGTGCGCTATTTTTATTCCGCTTTGCGGAAGAAGGGGGATTCGAACCCCCGATACTCTTTAGGAGTATACCGGTTTTCGAGACCGGCGCCTTCAACCACTCGGCCATCCTTCCTTGAAAGGGGTTGCAAATTTATGTTATTTCCTTCAAATATGCAAATTGTATGGTATCAGATCCCTCGACTTCGCTCGGGAGGACAGGCCTAAAGTATATTCATACTCTGTTCCCGGATCTTTTCCAGTTCGTCCTTCATGCGGACGACGAGGCGCTGGATGCCGGCGTGGTTGGCTTTGGAGCCGGTGGTGTTGATTTCGCGGCCCATTTCCTGGATGATGAAGCCGAGCTTCTTGCCGGGGCAGGGTTCCGTGTCGATGGTTTCCATAAAGTACTTGCAGTGCTGGCGCAGGCGAACCTTCTCTTCGTTGATATCGTACTTTTCCAGATAAAATATCAACTCCTGCTCAAAGCGCGCGGGGTCCGGTTTCTGGGCAAGGTCGTCCAGGTTCTTCTGCAATTTCTCCCGCACCGCGGTGATCCTCTCCCCTTCCAGAGCCTCTACTTCCTTATATAAATCAAGGATCAGCTGCACGCGGGAAGTAACGTCGCGGTACAATGCCGCACCCTCGCGCACGCGGTAGGCGTTAAGCTCGGCCACGGCGGTGGAAAAGGCCTCCGAAACCACGGGCCAGTCTTCCGGCGCCAGGATATCGGCCTTTTTAACTTCCACCACGTCGGGCATACGAAGAATCGCATTGGCGAGGATGGTTCCCACGGCGGGGTCCTTGAGGGTGGTCTTCGTGAGCACCGTCTCCGCGTCGAGAGCCTTCACGGCGCTGCGCCAGTAGGCGTGGAACACATCGGCATTCACCGCATGGGGGCTGCTGTCGGCCGATGCCTCGAAGGTCAGATATACGTCGATGGTGCCGCGGACGAGCTCATCGGCAAGCATTTTCCGCACCTCGATCTCACGGTCCCGGGGCAGGAGCTGGGACTTCACGTTGACATCGGCGGTCTTGGAATTCAGGGAACGGATTTCCACGGTGAGCCTCCCGCCGGAGACCTCCGCAACCGCCTTCCCATAACCTGTCATTGACTTTATCATAGCTACTTGACTCTTAGTTTCTGGCCGATTTTGATAACCGAATCCTCCTTGATGTTGTTCAGACGGCAGAGCGCCTTGACGGTGGTTCCGTACCTGCGCGCAAGCGAATATAGGGTATCTCCCTGCTGAACCGTATGAAACTCTTTCTCAGGCGCAACGGGCTCGGGCTCAGACTCCTTCTCCGGCTCCACTTCCGCGGGCTGCACGGCCTCCACCGGCGATTCCTCAGGTATAGGCTCCGGCTGCTCCTCACGCGGAACCAGCGCCACCCACGTACCGTCACCGTTCAGAACCCGCGTCACAAACGACGAATCCGTAATGGAAAGCAGACCGGTGCTGTCCACGCAGGCCCAGCAGCCGTCGCCGAACATCACTATCCTCAAGTCTTCCGGCAGCAGCTGCAGTGTATCGGCGGCAGGAAGCACAAGGCTGTCCAGCTGATGCACGTGGCGGCGATGCCTCACGGGATGATGGTCCCTGCGCGGCGGATCGCTCACATGAACGTCATTATGATTGTTCCAGCCGCGGTATGCGTTGTTCATAAGGTCGCTCGTAAGCGCGAAAGGCTCCGTAACCATGCGCACATCGGCCCGATGGGAGAAAAGCCAGTCGTAAGTCTCCGGCATATAGAAGAAACGGGCCAGGTCGGAATGGTTGTAGCCCTGCATCCAGTCGTAGCGCAGCAGCGGCGTATCGCCCAGTTCCTGCATCTTCTCAACGATCTTCTTGGAGCAGTTGATGCTCACCTTGTTGTCGGCAGTGCCATGCACAATCCAGAGGGGCAGTTGGCGAAGGCCGTCGTAGTCTCTCAGAGTTGTACCACCGCAAAGGCCGATGGCGGCAGCCACCTTGTCGGGATATGTACCGACATAGTCGATGGTGCCATAGCCCCCCAGGCTCATGCCCAGGACGTATACGCGGTTGCGGTCTCCGTTGTAACGGGCCATCACCCATTCCAGCACGTTGTCCACCCTTTCCGGCTTCCATCCGTGTCCGCCGGGGTTCTGGGGCGCAATCACAAGGGCGGGAATCTGACGCCCGCGCTTGATTGCGTCCATGGTTCCGTAACGGTTCACCTGATAAAGATCGTGTCCGCAGAGGCTCTTCCCGTGCAGGAAAATTATCACGGGCACATCCACCTCGAGCGAATCGTAATTCTCGGGGACCGACAGCCAGAAATTGTAGCCGTTCTCCACCGAGTCCCTGTATGCGATGAACTCCTGCCCGTACATAACTGCAGAGGCAAGAACCAGGGACAGAATTATAAAAGCTTTTCTCACTATTGTACTCTCAGTTTGTAAATCATGCTTCCCCTGGAGCCCATCACAAGGCAGTCGTCAACTACCACCGGGGAGGATTCAAAGTTATTGCCCACCTTAGTGGTGAAAATGCGCTCGCCTGTCTTGCCGTCCAGGAGGTACACATTGCCGTAGCAGTCTGCCACAAACACGAAGAGCTTACCCTCCTCGTTGTAGAATCCCGCCGGCGAAGACCACGCGTAACGGATAAGCTCATGCTCCCACAGGACCTCGCCTGTGGAACGGCTCAGCGCCACGGTCTTGCCGTGGAATGCGGGGCTATTGTCGCAGATGTTGGTGATAATCATTCCCTCGCAGTCTCCGTGCCCCATGAGCGGAGTAGAATACATTCCTCCGTCGAAATGCTTGGCGCCCACGTGAGCCATCCTGCAGGGGAAGGTTGTCTCCCAGATCTTCTCGCCGGTGAGACCGTTCAGCTTAACGAAATATGCATTCCCCTTCTCCCCCTGCTGTTCCATTTCGGAGCAGGTGTAAAGATAAGGCACTCCGTCAATCTCCTCAACGATGATAGAACCATCAGTATCGTCGTGATTGTCATAATGCCACACCGGCTTCATGTTGTCCAGATTCACGCACAGGATATGGCCGTGATTGTCGCCCACAAAACCGTAGTTGCGGCAAACAGCCATGGACGATTCCATACCCGCCGCCTTGGACTCACCGTTGGCGCGGAAGCGCAGCAGGGCCACAAGCTTGAGATTCCCCTGCTCACGAGCGAACTTGTAGATGGTTCCGTTCTCGCCGGGACGGATCAGGTACCCGCCTGCAACCACCGGGCATCCGTCATAGGCCTGCCAGTTCCTCCATGCATTCTTGTCGCGGCCGAAGCTGTGTGTAATCTTGTGCTGGAAAAGGTCGATGGTCACCGCGCCGAAAGGCTCGCGCGCAGGAACTCCGTGGCCCACATACACCTGTGCATACTCAGGATCCACGGAAACCGAACCCTTGATGGTATTGCCCGAATCCACGCTCTTGCGGCCGGGCTTTCCGGTATCGAAATTAATGAAGTACACCCTGCGGCAAAGCGAGCCGAAGATCACTTCCCTGCCGTTGAACTCTGATGTGAGGCCGGGCGAAGACTCACGGAAAGCCGCCACCATCGAGTCCGGCCAGTGAACGTACATGGGCTGGCCTGTCCAGCCGGTGCCGCCGTGCCACACGCCCATGGATGTCTGGGTGAGATCGCTGTCCGTCTCGAACTCCCACACCTTCACGATTTCCGTGGGATTCCCGCTCACACGGCCCCTCACGGGCATTTCGCGCTTCTGGTTTCCGCGGAAAGTATAGGTGCCGTCCACCTTGTCGTACGGGTCGTCAAGATACTCCAGGGCGCCGTTACCCAGGGAATCCACAACCACCACTTCCCACTTTAGATCGTTCACGGAAGCGTAAGTAGTATCGGCAAAGCGCTCAATGGGCTTCACTCCGGGCTCTTCCTCCACGACGGGGGCCGGGGTGCGCGGGTTGCCGCAGGCAAGCACTGCAAAGGCCGCAATGGCCAGGTAATAATACTTCATAATCACTTTACTCTGAGCCGGCGGCCGATCTTGAGCACGTCGGTGGCTTTCATATTGTTGAGACGGCACAGTGCGCTCACTGTTGTGTGATACTTGGTTGCGATCTTCCCAAGGGAGTCCCCGCTCTTCACGGTATAATAGACAGGGCCGCTGTCGGTAGAAGTACCGGAAGTCACACCTGCCTCATAAGCGTGAGCAGCCTCATTGGACTCGATAATCGAAGGAATGCGAACGCCCGATCCGCGCAGGATGAACCAGCTTCCGTCGCTGCCAAGGACGATGCGGTCGCTCTGGTCGGGAGTCACGACGCTGCCATCGGCCTCAACATAAGCCCATTTCCCATCGCCGAACATGATGATGCGGCGGTCGTTCTCACCAAGCTTCAGCGTATCCAGCTGCGGGGCGCACAGGCCATTATATGCATCGGCCTTCATAGGCTCACCGGAAGGCATTTCCATGTCGATGAAGTCAGGAATCACCCTCACCGCCCCCTTGAAGCGCTCCAGGTAGTACTGCTCGCTCAGGTGGGAAATCTGCACGCCGCCGTGGGCGCTGTGGATGAAGAGGAAATCGCGGCCGTCCTCCGTAAGTTCGATGAAGATACCCACATGGCCGATGGTCCTGTTGTTCCAGTGGTTGCCGAACAGGATGAGGTCGCCCTTCTGCAGGGAGGTCATGTCGCCCAGCACGGGACGGAGCTGCTCGCCCTGATGGTTCGCAGTGCGGGGAATGTTATAGCCGAACTGCTTGTAAACGTATTTGGTGAAACCGGAGCAGTCGAATGCCGACGGGCCGTTCGCAGCCCACCTGTACGGCTTGCCCAGGTGTTTCTTGGCCTCCTGGATGATCCTCTCGGCCAGTTCATTGGGTGTTACGGTGATGCTGTCGGCCTGCTGCGCCACGGCGGGCACTGCAAACAGGCAAATAGCCAGCAGAACCAATATTTTTCTCTTCATATTACTTATAAGTTACTTCAAACATATCCACTGCGTTGCCGCCGTTGCCGCCGCGGCCCTGGGAGGTCATGATGAGGAAGCGGCCGTCGGCCGAGATGTCCAGGCCCACGGGATAGGAATCCGCGGGAACGGTGCCCACGAGCTTCATCGTGCGGGTGTCCACAACCGACAGGCAGCTGCCGTAGTTGCATGCTGCAAAAGCATAGCGTCCGTCGGGAGTAAGCACCAGTGTACGGGCACCGGCGGGCACTTTGCAGTTCTCCCAGTTCTCGTACTTCACTGTTCCCTCCCCCGTAAGCGTTGTTGCCACAGCCATGAAATCGTCCAGCCTTGTCCTCTGGATGTACCCGGCGGCGTTGATGCTCAGGTACAGCCATCCGTCCTGGATAACCATGTGCCGGAGATTGGGTTTGGGGCCCTGTACCCTGCCCAGATACTTCCCATTTTCAAGGTCGATGACGGCAATTCCGCCGCCCTTGCCCATGCAACCCACCAGCAGGTAATGATTGTCCGGCGTAAACACCGTGCCCCTGAGGCAATATCCGCTGTTGGCATCGCGGTCCACCGAAGTAGTGCGGCTGAACTTAAGCTTAAGCCTGTAATCCACAATATGGCAGGCTATATAATGCCAGTCCTCCATATTGTCCGATGAAATATCCAGTATTCCCACCGTATTCTCGCCCCAGTGCGAAATGGCGATAAGCTTGCCGTCCGGCGACGTAGCAACCATTTTGGGCAGAGGGCCCGTCTCGAACATGCGCACAATCGTATCGGCCCTTGTGTCGATGACGGCGACTGCCGACGGATCCTGAGCATTAAGGTCGTAACTGCGCCTGTAGTACGGCACCCACAGATACCTCCCCCCATGCGAGAAAGTGCTCTCCACGGGCTTTCCCCAGAACGTATTCTTCTCCTTGGGGCTCCAGCTCCAGGGGAACAGACCGCTCTCCGGAGCCCACAGCAAACTGTCCTTAGCCTCGAAAGAGTGATTGATAACGGCAATCCTCTCGCGTGTATTGTAATCGTACACCAGTGTAGTGCCGCCCTCCAGCGAGTTTACATAAAACTTGCTCCCGGACGGATGTATATTCACCGACTTCGGCGAATTGATAAGCCTGTCCAAAGTACGTGTATCCCTGCTCTGGAAATGCTGCTTCCGCCCAATGAAACGCACCTCAATGCTGTCCGTGCTGAATCCCGCCCCAACATTGGGATGCACTACGCTCTGAGCCTGCGCCATGCCCATCCACAGCGTTCCCAGAACCAATGCCGATAAAAGCTTTCTCATCATCATTGAATTATCCTACAAAGATACGTTATTTTTAGCGTAACAGAAAATCGCAAATGCCGTGAAATGCAAGTGGCTAATAATCAATGATTTACCGATTCTTAGTCCGGCTACGAGCCGGACTAGTTTCGCATAATGCATTAATTATCAACAAGATGGATTTCACACTAAGACTTTTGCCTGGGAGAAGTGGTATGGTGTCCGGGGG
>JAGAAY010000036.1 GCA_017615065.1 Bacteroidales bacterium
AAGCCCCCAGTCGCGCCTTCTGCTTGGCTTGACGGGCCTTGGGCGCCATCCGCACCCACTCAAGCTCGCGCTCCAGCGTCTTGCGGCGCTTGGATTCCTGCTTCTCCTCCAAAGCCAGCCTCTTGGTCTTCTGGTCCAGCCACGACGAATAGTTCCCCTTCCAGGGAATGCCCTCGCCGCGGTCCAGCTCCAGTATCCAGCCGGCCACATTATCCAAAAAATACCTGTCGTGCGTAACGGCGATAACCGTTCCCTTATACTGCTGCAGATGCGCCTCCAGCCACTGGATACTCTCGGTGTCCAGATGGTTCGTGGGCTCGTCCAGCAGAAGAACATCGGGCTGCCTCAGAAGCAATCGGCACAAAGCCACACGGCGTCTCTCGCCTCCGGAAAGGGTACTCACCAGAGCATCGGAAGGCGGGCACTGCAGCGCGTCCATCGCCCTCTCCAGCTTGGAGTCTATTTCCCAGCCGTCCATATGGTCGATCTGCTCGGTAAGCTCGCCCTGCCTCTCGATCAGCGCCGCCATCTCCTCATCGGACATCGGCTCCATGAACTTCATGGAAATCTCGTTGTACTCCGCCAGAATGTCCATCACCTCCTGCACTCCCTCCTGCACAACTTCCAGCACGGTCTTGGACGGATCCATCTGCGGCTCCTGTTCCAGATACCCCACGGAATACCCCGGCGCCCATACTACCTCGCCCTTGTAGGATTTCTCCACCCCGGCGATAATCTTCAGCAGCGTTGACTTACCGGACCCGTTGAGGCCGATGATGCCGATCTTCGCCCCGTAGAAGAAGCTCAGGTAAATGTCCTTGAGAATGACACGGTTGTTCGTGAGCGTCTTGCCCACGCCGCACATCGAGAAAATAATCTTTTCGTCAGCCATATATTAATGTACAAAGCAGCGGTCCAGTTCTTCGGGAGTCATGTGCACTAGGCCCTTCAGGAAAGCGTCGCTGCCGAACATGCTCTTGAGGTATTCCTGGCGGCCGTTGGCAAAGTCGCGCAGGCCGTTGATCTTGCCTTCCCAGGTTTTGTACGTGCCGGACCAGCGCTTGTTGTTGCGCTCTACCTCTCCGCCAATCCATTCCACAAACTGGTCGATGGCGTCGTTCATGCTCTCCTTGCTCCAGATGTTGGTCATCTGATACTCCAGCCTGTCCAGGAACAGGGCGCGGAACTCCTTGTTCTTGAGCAGCGTGCGGATGAGCTCGGTGGAGCATATCTTCTGCTGCGTGGGCTTAAGGTAAATGAGGAAGCCGTCCGAACGGGTTGTACTCAGGCCCATGTCCACATCGTACAGCAGCCAGTGCCACTTGTTGTCCAGGTTGGGCGAACGGAAGCAGCGCACGTTGCCGGCATCGCGGTTGCCAACGTAGATTTCCGCGATAATCCAGTCGCAGTAGCTCTGAACGTCCATGTGCTCCTTCACCCACTCGTAGTTCTCCTGTTTGGTAACGTCGTGGCTCCGCACATATGCGAGGAAGCTGTTCCAGTCCTTAAGGCTGCCCGCCTCGCAGTGGCAGTTGCCCTGGATTATGTCGATGTTGTCGGTGGGAATCCCGTAATGCGACGCGATGAAATCCCTGTTAACCTTCTCGCGCATGAAATAGATACCGTAGTACTCGCCGTTGATGTAGAATACCGTGGGCTTGGTTGCCATTACGTCGATGAGGGGATCCATCAGGTAGGACGCAAGATCGTCCTTGATGAGCGTGCCGTAAACATCCTGGCCGCCCGTGCGCATCACAAGGCAGTCGTAGTTGGAGAAATCGCGGTTCTCGAACACCTTGTAGTGCAGTTTCGAAGTGCCGTACTGCCTCTTGAACTTGAACTTGAAGCTCTTCTTGGCATTGATCCTGGAGAATCCGCCGAAGATGGAAGCGCCGCAGTCATAGGAAAAACCGTTGCCGTGCTTGGGCAGGTACGACAGGTTGGACTGGCGCACCCACTTCCTCCAGAAATTGGCCGCCACGTATGGATAAGGAATGCCGTCGCCGGATTCCTGTCCCACCGGCAGCAGCCTGCGCGGGCCGTTGGCGTAAATGCCGTTTCCTGTGGAGAACAGCCCGTCGGGCGCGCTCATAAGGCTCACGACATCTAGCGTATGCCCTTCATTCACAAGGTAAGTCCAGGACGAAACGGGGCTGTTCAGGGCTCCGTCCCGCACCGCCATGGTCCTCAGGACAGAAGTCTTGGTAAGGCGGAAAGGACCTTTATATTTCTTGGACGATGTGGTGGGGGCCGATCCGTCCGTGGTGTAGTAGATGTCGCCATCGGCAAAGAATTCCACCTTCAGGGTGTCGATGCCGTCATACTGCCCCGAAGGAACGCTTGCGATGGGGGCGATGGCCATCTCGGCCGATCCGCCGGAATTTGCGCTGCCGGGCGAAGGATTGCGGTAATAGCGCCAGGCGGGGCTGTCGGCGTTGCGTCCCTTGCTGGATCCCGAAGGAATGTCGCTCAGGGTAACTGCGTCAAGCGTGTCGCCGTCTTTCCCACGCAGGAACAGGGCGGCACTTTTCCGGAAGGAAAAACCGGCCGCCAGGCCTTTCGTGGAGGCATCGGCATAAACCATAAGGCGTCCGCCGGCGGGGATACTCTTGTCCGGGAAGGTGAAACAATGATCCTCCGACTTCTCGTCCGTAAGGCTGAATCCCTCAAGCGAGACGGCCGCATCACCGCGGTTCACAAGCTCCACCCAGCCTGCATTGTTTTTGTTCCCGGGCAGCGCCTCGGCGATATACACCTTAGGCAGCTCCGACGGGAGGCAGGAGGCCGCATACTGTGCCGCTCCGGCCGCATTGTTGGGATACCCCGGCGAAATGCTGAAAGTGCCCACGAACACCTTGCCGTCCAGGCTCACAAGGCTCTGGTTCTCCAGCGTGCTCACGGGGCAGACCTCCCCGATGATATGTCCGCCGCGGTCCGACAGATAAACTCCGTCCTCGCCGTTGGAAACGGAGAAAGGCGCCCTGAAAGAGCGGTCGTCGGAGACATCCTTGTATGCCGATGAGCAATTCACAACAACGTAAGCGCCCGCCTCCAGCGTGGTTCTCTCCGGGAAGCGGAACAGGTAATTTGCGTTTTCCCTGTCCGACAGACCCCATCCGGAAATGTCCACGGCCTTCGCGGAACTGTTGTACAGTTCGATATAATCCACAAACTCTCCGTCCGGATCCCGATACACCGACTCGTTGTCCACCATTATTTCGCTGATGAACACGCCGGTGGTGTTTTCCTTGCGCCTGCCGGCCTGATAAGTCCTCCAGCCATCAAGGGTGTTGGGATATCCGGGGGAGATGCGCTCCTCGTTGTGCTCCATGAAGGAACCGTCGGCCAGACGCTTCCTTACCAGCGATTTATACTTCTTGTGCTTTGGCTTGGTGATAAGGTCCACGAGCGCGCCCTTGCCGTCTTTGAGGTAGAAGCAATCGGCCTGGTCCATATCCCTGATGTCGGAGAACAGCAGGTATTCTCCGGCGGCCAGATGGTTCTTGGACGGGTTTCGTTTGCGCCCGCCAACAACCAGGGTATAGCCGCTCAGATCCACCGTTGTATCGGCAGGATTGTATATTTCGAGCCACCCGTCGGCGGTCATGTATTCCGAAATGTAGATGCGGGACTCCGACTGCGGGAGTTCCAGAGGGTCTTCATTCACTGCACCCCGGCAGCCCTGAAACAGCGTCGCGGCGGAAAGGAACAATGTGAGACCGAAAGTAGTCATTTTCATATATGTTAAGCTGCAGGCCTAGTCGCCCACCATTATTCTGCGGAAAGTGTTTATCTGCTCCCTGGTAACGCCGTGTTTCTTGATCAGGTAGTCCTGAATCTTTTCAGAAAGGGTGTTGCCGTTGAAATTCTCTTTTATGTACTGTACGCTTGGAGCATAATTGTACGGCGGCATGGAACAGCGCGTATGGGACATACGGCCCACGCTGAGGCAGGTGAGTTCATAGTCGCGTGCAAGGTCGTTCTCGCACACGCCCGCCATGCCTCCCAGAAGGAAAGCCAGCACTCCGGTACGGTCCGCGCCCTGGGCGCAGTGGAAATATACGTTGTCTCCCCTCCGGAGCCTTTCCACTATGCATGCGATCACGGGGCCGTACATATTGCTCACGTAAATCGCGCCGAAGTCGGAGATAGGGAAGTGATAATGGCCCACATCGGCCCCCAGGGGGCTCTGGTCCATATCGTTGCCGGGATAGTCGTCGGTAAGTAAAAGCTCGCGTGCGCTGCGGAGGTCCACATCGGCGGTGATGCGGAGCTCGTCGTGGAGCACCCTCCAGCCGTCGCGGTTGAACAGCGTGTCACGATATCCGCCGCGGGCGTTGTCCAGGGCCGCGCCACGGTACAGGCGGCCGTATTTGAGAGTGCGGCTGTCGTCGGTGACCATGCCGCCCATGTCGCGGATGTTGCGCACGTAATCGGCCTTGATGAACCTGCGGCGCCCCTCCACGAAGAAGTTGCCTTTCTCATACTCGGTATTGGCGAACAGGTCCACCACCGAATAGTAATATCTGCGGCCCGGGATAAGATTGTATATGCTGCATGAACGCACCCCGGGCGATACGGTTATGGCGTAAGCCGGCACCGGATCGAACTCGTTCTCCCGGATTTCCAGCACCACCTCGTTCCAGAAGGGCGTGAACTCCCAGTGGAACACCACGGGCTCCGGCTTGTCCCACCGCCCGTACCTTTCCGGCATCACTGCCGTAATGTTCGTATATGTGTAGTCGTTTATATCGTACTCCGAATTATCCAGGTACTGCCGCAGGATGTCATTCTCGATAATGACCATCCTGGGCACCATCTGGCCTTTGGCCGCAGTGGCGCTGAATAATGCGAGAGCAATCAGCAGTGACTTGTATAATCTTCTTCTCATAAACTATTTGTGAACCGAACGCAAATACTGGTATGTTGAATATGAATGCCTGTTGCCTTCTTCCTGTCCGACCTGCAGCGTGGATCTGCCGGTAAGCTCAGCCTGTAATGTGGCCAGATTTCCCCAACTCGACCATGTAGTATAAGTGGTAAGGCTTCCGGCAATGTAAAAGCCTTCCTTTTTGAAAAGCATATCCACCTCGTTTTCGGGATATAATTTATTGGCCGAATTCTTGGTTGAACCGTTGCAGGTAACCGCTGTTCGCATGCATTTGCCTGTAACGCCGCTCACTGTGTCGTAATGATAATATACCTGATAGTTGTAAACACCGCTTCCCTGCCATGTGTTGATTTTTGTGCCGATGGCCAGCAGACCGTCCTTGTTGGGATTACCGCCATTCTCTCCGCTTAGGCTGATCCGCGTCTCGATATAGTCTCCGTTGTCAAAATTCAGGTTATTGATATCACTTCTCCAGGTGCTTCCGTTCGGGCTGAAGTTCACCTTGTAGAACTTCATGGAAACGGGGCCGGCTGTCTTTGACGTTCCGTCGGCACATTCTGCAACCAGCGAGTAAGTGTAAGTGTTGCCCTCTACGGGGGATGCAAGAGTGTAAATGGTGCGGTCCACGTACTGTACGCTGTTGACGATAAGTTCGTCATAGCCGTCATCGACCCCGTTAATCTGGCGGTACAGCTTCAAGGAATTGATGGGCGACCGTGAAGATAACGATCTTGCGGTAACCTTCACCGGGAATCCGTCGACGGTCTTGCCGGCAGGAAGATCCAACGACACCTCGCTGATATGGGAATCCTTCAAAGTGAATGTGGTGGTCACGGTCTTGCTGTTGCCACCGGCATTCAAAAGATCGGCCTGCAGGGTAAAAGTGCGCGAAGCAAGGTCGGAATCTGACAGACCAAGAGACTCCAGGGAAGGAACGATGTAATACTGTATGGTATTGTATTGCAATCCGGTGGGCTGTTTGTTTACTGGTATTTCAATTTCGCGATAAGAATTGCTTCCGTCGTAATAACAGAGGGTCAGAGTAACCAGAGTGAGTGCCGATGCCGTTGAAGAGAATTTGAAATCCAGGGACATGCGGTCTCCGGGCACGTAGAAATCGCTTTCTATAGACAGTTGTCCGTTGATTGTTCCCGTGCGGTCCCGGTCTTTAATGCATCGAAGGTATTTACTTCTTTCACCCACATTCGGTATGTGGATACCTTTTTGTGAGTAGACCCATCCAAGCTTGTGTCCGCCGTTGTACAGGTCGTCGTCCAGACCGAATATACCATGTGAGTACATGGTACATGTGGGCAGCCAGGCATAGGTTTTTTGCCAATAACTGTCATCCAAAGCCATGGTCATGACGGCGAGTTCCCTTTGGTTGGGAAGCCGATAGCCTTCCGGACAGTATAAACCAATACCGTAGTGCTCAATGTGATCCAGAATTTCCATCTGGTCTTCAAATCTGCCGAACGGCCAGGTACTGGCATCAGTAGGGTCAACGATGGCGTCTGCAGGATTCTGGGCAATGAATTCCAGATAAACCTTGTTCCTGTCGTCATGTTCGTCATGCGCCAGGATTGCGCCGGCGTTATATGCCCTAAGCGCTTTCGGATTCAGTCGCTTGAAATTGATTGTGAAAGTGCCGTCGCTTTCGTCAGTCCTTTCGTAGTACTGGTCGGTGGTCTGGGTGAAAGGAGCGGAGGAAATATCAACAGCTCTTCCGCCGCTGTCATATGTGCCGATGTTGCGCATGCACCGAACCGACTGGTGCCTGTTTTCATCGGCCTCTACATTCCATCCGTCAACCCACAGGTCTCCGTACTTGTAATATGAAACGCCCTCTTCGGCGGTAAGCACAAACGGTTTGGATGCGTTATCGCATGTGCTTGATACTACATGTGCGTGCCACCATGTCGGATCCGTTCCGCTTAGACTGGCATCGGGCCGATAAGGTCTTGCCGTCTCCGACAAGGCTTCGTTGCCCACCCAGGTGCCGATCAGCTGGTTGATGGAGGCCAGATACCAGCGCACTTCATCGGGATCTATGGAACGGTTGCCGTTATTGTCACGGTTTCTGGTCATGCAGGAATATAGCATTTTCCGGTAAGAGTCTTTCAGTACCGGAGTGTCTGTGTCCACAGAAAAGTCCAGATAATCGTACCAGCTCGGCGAAGACGAATCAACACCCCACAGCTTAGCCGTATTCATACGACCGTTTTCCATCTTGGCCGGTTTCGTGCTGTAGTAACTGGCTCCTGTTCCGAACGGCCATCCATCGGCCGAAAGGGCTTTCATCTCATCGGTATGTTCGGTCCCCCAAATGGAGCGGAGAGAGGGTTCGTAGATGTTGTAAATGGTCTGAATGCTCTGCTGGATGATAGAGTGGCTGGATTCAATGACATCGCTCCTGCGGTCAATACTGGTTTTGGCATCGGAAAGGATGTGCAGTTCTCTCGGCTTGGCGTTAACAAAATCACGCCACAAATCCTTCGTGGTTTCTCCGGTGAAAGGATGCGTTTCGTAATAGTATTCGTCGATAAACGCAGAGAACCGGATATGATTCTCGGAATCAAACACATTGCTCTGTCCGGTCTTTTTCAAATGGTTCTGCCAGACAAGCCAGCTCACCAGCTGCGAAACGTCAATCAATTCAGGCATCGCAGCTCCGCTTTCCACCGTCCAGTCGGGATCGTATGCGTTGATGCCAGGAAAATCCTGCCGTATTGCCTCATATTCTCCGGTCCCGGAATCCACATCATTCAGCTTGAACTTTACCCATTTGTAGTCAAGATCACCATCGGGAGGATACAGATAATAATCGCCGTGTTTTACGCAGGAGGGACCGCCGGAACCGAATGGAGTCTTGATGTACCAGGAGTACTTTTCAGGATCCAGGTCGGGATTATAGGTGAAGGTCATGTTGTGAACCTCGTAGTGGGCATCGCAGTTTATTATCGAGTACTTGGTGAGCAGCAGGAAGCCTTCCTGTCCAGGTTGGGGACCTTCGATAAGTTCGTCCTCAACTTCGGTGTAAATGCTTCTGGAGTTGTTCACGGTAATCGTATACACATATGAATGCCCTCGAAGGGTGTTGAAGTCGGTGTATCCACCACTGCTCAAACTGTTGCCGAAGTTCCCCAGATGCACGGTATAGATAGCATCGGTGGTAAGAGCCTGAGCGACATCCTGTCCCAACTGGCTGATGCCGTAGTCATTGAGGGTAAGAACCAGGTCGAATGTCACATATGTGGAATTCCTGTTGGCGTATACCCAGTCGCCGTTTTTCTTGAAGCCGGGGTGGTCGGGGTCGTCATCCTTCACCTGCAGTTCCCTGTCGTGGTATGACGTCATTCCGGAAGAAATGGGCGCAAAGCGGTTTTCCAGCATGTAGAACGTGAATGTGTGATACTCCACGTCCACACCGCCCTCATTTACGGTGATGACGTTTTCAAAATAGGTTTCACCTGTGTCGAACGGGGCCACGTCGGTTGGATCCTGTCCTCCATTTGTGGTTTCCAGGAGGTTGCATGTTTTGGGGACCTTGAACACCTGCCAGTATTTTGGAGTAACTGCCGATATGTAATCGGGGTTGACCTTGATGCGGAAGGTGACTTTTGCATCGATGGGCGTAATGGTTATCCTGGTGGCAGGGTTATAGGTGGTTCCGGTTCCGCCGGTATTCCAAGTCATGGAACCGGTGTCGAAGCCGTCCTGCTGCCCCATCATGAGGAACAGATTCTTCCGTTCCACAACATCCTGTTTCAACCGTATCTGGATATCGTCCAGATCGGAATAGCAGGTTACCCGGTTAAGCCTGTCGATGGGGTCGTCGCCGCCGAGCGACATAAGTGTATTGGAAACATTTGCCAGCAATACCAGTCTGCAGCTTCCCTTTGCGACTGTAGATACTTTAACGGCACCTTCGGTGTATTCAATCACCGGAGAAATGCCCCTCTGAGTCTTGTTGGCAACATACCAGCACTCGCTTCTGGAATCGTTAAGGGCTTCAAGCGAGGTTTTGAGGTGCTCGTAGCTGAAGTAGCGGCCATAAATTTTGTTATAGCCGTCATTGGCGTCGAACAGCATCACGTAAACATCGTGCACGCGGGCCTCTTCCGCCTCGGATGCTTCTACCTTTGTCCTTACATCCACCTGGGTCATGGTCGATGAGCCGAACCCGATCGTGAGCGTGACTGGCGTCCCGTCCGGCAAGCGTTCGTTCACATCGTCCCATGGCTCTCTCGCGCACGCCCCAAGGAGAAGCAAGAGCGGCGCGACAATGGCATATACAACGATTCTCTTTTTCATAACTAATCGAATTCAACCGATTCTTCAAGCTCGGTCCAGCCTCCAACAATGAAGTTGAAGGAGACCATATGACCTTCGCTTATTCGGATTTGAATTATCAAGTGCTGGTTCCGTGCGATAGACATTATGTTCTCCGCACGGAAATTCTGGATAGGCAGGTCGCTGAACGACTTGCTGTATGTGACGGGGGTTCCTCCTTCGTCATAGTGTACGTCAAACGATATATCGCATGTGTACGGACCGTTCGCCTGCGGGAAAACATACGTGGGATACTCTGCAACCCCGCTTGTGAACGTTACCCTGTCGGAAGGGTCGGACGTTGCGTCGGAAATGCTTATATCCCCGTATCCAATGCCCGCAGGGGCTTCAGGATCATGGGCGAAGAGATAACCCTTTGTCGCATTCATGCCAGACAAGGTGACCGAGAGATTGCTCATTGACAATCCATTTTCGGTCTGGTCGATGAGTTGCACGGTAATCTTCCCCGTGCAACGCAGCATTTCCAGATTCACCTCGCCGGTATGGCGCGACGACACATTGAGCGTGCCTTTGGCCGACAGCGGCAGCCGGCCGGAATCCATGGTGGGCGCTGTTCCAAGCGCAAGAGCGGGGAATACGATACTCTCAAGGTCCGATACTTCATCGATGGACGTCCAGTCCATATTGCCCAGCCAGTTGCCGGTACCCTCCGTATTTGCAACCGCATACACACTGTAATCACCCGCCGGAACATCCGTGAACAGGATGGTCGCGGTAGTAGAAGTATGCGAGAAGCATTCCGCAGGGATGCTGTTGAACGTGGCATCGGCCGAAAGATAGCGGGCCACAATATCGTCGTTCCCGTCAAAGATGAATACGTGGATGTCGGGAATGCCGCTGCCGTCCACGTATATTCCGCCCCCGTCGGCAACGACTCCGTCGCCGGGCGCCGCCTTGGTCTGCAGTCCGGTAGAGAAAGTAATGGCCACGGAGCCTCCCGCCGTCGCGGGCATCTCCTCCTGCCGCGAGCAGGAGAAGACGCCGGACAGCAGCAGGGCCGCTGAAAGCCATATAGCATTTCTCAATCGCATCATATCAGCAGACCGGGGGTTTCTGCATAATCCACATCCCATTCTGTGGTGGTGATATTGACTCTCACGTCACCGCCTATCCGGATGCGGATGGTGTAGGTGTAATGAACTCCTTTTTCCCACTGGACGATGGCGTCGCTGCCGCCAGCGGTGCGGGTGATTGTATCCAGGTCGATTTCTTCGGTCTTCACCTCTTCCACGCTCTCGCCGACAGGAGTATACCTGTAGCTGATTACAAGTTGAGGCTTGCCGGTTCCGCCGGGATTGACATCCAGCCTTTGGGGAATCATCATTGCCGATGATCCCGCGTAGCTTCCCGCCGAAGCAATGTCGATGTCGGACGATACGCTTCCGACATTGGTATTGGCCCGCACGGGATCCACCCAGCTCAGCACGCTCTGGTTTACGTCGTTGAAAGAGGCCTTGGCGCTGCCCCTTGTCACAAGCCTGCGGAAATGGTATCCGTCAAGATGGAGACCCTGCGGACTGTCCGAGGTATTCTCCACCACAACATCCACTTTGGAAAGCATGTGATAGAATTCCAATTCCACGGGAGCCCGCGGATTGGCGGCTGTGCCAAGTATTCTTGTTGCGGCTATAACCAGGTCGTAGCTGTCGGAAGTGGCGTCGTATGGCGCTTTCACGGTTGTAATGTCCGCGTCGCCCTGAATCGCTGCCGATCCTGTATTTGACAGAGGCGCTACGCCAACGAAGTCGTAGTAGTCGGAGGCATAGGTCCACCACCAGAAGCGCAGGGGGCTGTAAGTCCACGAGCCTGCCGAGTAGGTGACCGCATCTCCGTTAAATACCACGCTCGAGGCGTTGCGACGTCCGAATACACGGAAATCGGCATTCATCGCCGTTGACTTTGTGGGATAATCCGCATCATCCCGCAGCAACATTGAACCTGCGCTGAAGTCGATGGCGTCGCCGCCACCCTGCTCCACGTAGGTCTTGACGCAGCCTCCCGCAAGGAGGACCGCCGCTGCAAATGCAAATGTGATGCGGAGGAGTTTCATACTTTAGTTGAGGATGTAGTAGTAACCGTTGTCGGTAGTCCAAGGCTCCATCGTGGCCGTGAAGACAATAGCCTCCGCGTCGATGGTGATAACATAGGTGTAGTGAACGCCGTCAACCCAGCCGGTAACCTTGGTTCCGTCGTTGTACTGATTCCCTGCTTCAACGTCGTTATCGTCGGTAGGATAGTCGGTATTATCGAACAGAACCAGGTCATAGGTCTTGTCGGTGAAGGTGTTCACCTGCTCGGTTGCGCCGGTACCGGTAGTGATGGTGTAGCTGATTTTCAGCCTCTGTGCGTTGGCCGCAAAGGTCTGGGGCATCACAACCAGATTGTTGATGAGGTACTGGTCACCGGTGGTGGTGATAGGAGTTGCAGCGGAAATCGTGGTCACAGCGTTAACGCCGTTGGCTTCGGTGTAAGAACCGGTAGCAGTGCCAGTCCATGAGATAGCGGCCTTGTTGGTGCTTCCATCGTAAGAAGCCACGGAGAAGGTGCCGGTCTTATCAATGTTCTCAAGAGTGACGGCAGTCACTTTAAGAACACCATTGTCACCGATACCTGCACCTTTGCGGACCTTGAGGTCGAATAGGGCTGCGGCGTGACGGAAATTAAGCTGAACTTCCTGGCCGTAATTGGCTTTGAGGACGTGCTTCTTGTCGGCAACCAGGATGTCGTTGTTGTTACCTGCGAGGGTGAGGCTTACGGAGGTCATGGCACCCGTTGATACGGTGTGGCTTGCAATCAGGTCGTCAGCATCGGCATAAGTGTCCTCACTGGGGGATACGGCATAGAAATCATAGTAGTCGTTGTTCCTGTCCCAGAAGCGGAGTGGGCTGTAGGTCCAGGTTGTTGCGTCGGAAGTGCTCACCTTGTCTCCGTCAAAAGGGGTTTGTGAACCGGAAGTGTAACCATAAACAAAGAAGTAGTCGCCGGCTGCGAAAGCTGAACCACCGATGGTTCGGCCTGTGGCTGCTTTTGTGAGGTTGTCGGCCCAGGAGCCGAGAATGATGGGAGTGCCTTCAGAATTGGAGGTACGGGTCTCGTAGGTCTTGCTGCAAGACACTGCTGCAATGATAGCAACTGCTACGACAAAAATTAACTTTTTCATAATAGAGAAATGTTAAATGGTTAATAAATAGGTTGTTAATAAAAATTGTTAAACAAATTGTCAGCTTAAGATGCTCGTGCCGCCGGTTTCTTCCTGCCAGGGATTGATCAAAGGATCAAATCCGCCGCCGTTGGTGATGGGACCATCGCTGGTTTCAGGCGGGAAGTCGTTGACGTCAAGATCAAGAGTGATTACGCCTCCGGTAGGGAGGGAACGGAACTGGTCGGTAATGTCGACCCTGATATTCTTGTATGTATGGTCGAAATATGTAATGCTCAATACGAGGAAATGCTTTCCGTCAGGTGCGTTTGCAACGCTTTCGGCATCGTAGGGGTTGCAGCCGGGAATACCGAAACTGATAATTCTAATACCCAGCTGGTCGGGATTGGTGTCACCGTCATACCTTACGTCGGTGGGAATAGTGACGGCTTCGCTGCCGGTAATGTTGGTTCTCATGTTCACCTCTGGCGCGACGCCGGTTATGGCGGCTCCACCCTGGCACCCTATCACGCGGTCGAAGTTATTGGCAAGATTAACCTGGATCAGGTAGATGAACGATGCGGGCGCCATATTGCCATTGATGCGGAGAACATATTTCCCGTCGATATATTCATACTGGGACATGTCGTCGGTTATCTCAAATCCGGGTTTGAACAGAGTGTACAGCTCATCCGGGGCATATGCCACCATCT
>JAGAAY010000037.1 GCA_017615065.1 Bacteroidales bacterium
TTCAACAAATGGTTCAACATGTTCATCCTTGTGGGGATGATAAGTGTTGTGCTTGTGGTGAACATATTCAAGATGCAGGAGCCGGGCGCCAACATCGCAAAGATGATCGTGGTAACGCTGGGCGCCGTGATGGGCGTGTTCAACTGCGTGATGTCCGCCAACGGGCTCATCTGGAACTTCCTGTTCGGGATAGTGAATGTGTCGATTTGCGCATATACCAACTGGGATGCGGGCAACATCGGCCAGACGCTCCTCCATCTCTGTTATTTCCTGCCGATGCAGTTCGTGGGAATATGGCAGTGGCGCAAGCACGGAGCCGGGAAACAGGCCGATGGCAGGCAGGCGACACCCAAGGCGCTGAGGCTTACCGGAAAGCAGTGGATTATCGTGGGTGCCGGCATTGTGGCCGGAATCGCCGCCGTATATACCTTATTGTATTATATCGATGTGGCCAGAGTTGGGGCCGATGCCGTCGAGCGCGACAAGATCCTGCTTGACGCCATCGTCATGGTGCTCAACATCACCGGGCAGATACTGCTGTCGCTGTGCTTCTCCGATTCGTGGTTCATCTGGGTGTTCGTGAACATATTCTCCATCGCCCTGTGGGTGAACCGCTGCGGCGCCGCCGGCTCCAACGGCTACGCCCCGGTGATGGTGGTGAAGTACTGCTTCTTCTTCATCAATTCCCTGAACGGCGTGCGTATATGGCTCAAATTGGCTAAAAATCAGCCAAAAGTTGAGAAGTAGAGAAAAAAATTGTATCTTTGCACGAATATCGAATATTAGAAAAACGTATATAAACTTAAAACCTATTCATTATGACTAACGAAGAAATCGTAAAGCAGGTCAAGGCTATCATCGTTGACAAGCTTGGCGTTGAAGAATCCGAGGTTACCGAAACCGCGAGCTTCACCAATGACCTGGGTGCAGATTCCCTGGATACCGTAGAGCTCCTCATGGAATTCGAGAAGGTATTCGGCATCAAGATTCCCGATGAAGAAACCAGCGGCATCTCCACTGTAGGCGACGCAATCGCAAAAGTTCAGGAAAAAGTTGGCGAGTAATACTCCCGCGACAACACACTAAAAACCCGGTCCTTCGCGACCGGGTTTTTTAGTTACTGCTCAATGTATCGGAGGGTGGTGCCGTCCCATTCGAGCCAGTTGCTGCAGGAGATCCAGTCCCGCAGGAGAATGAGGCGGGGGGCGCCTTCCGTTGAGGTGGCCGATGTGGTGACGGAAGTGGGGGTGCCGAGGGCGCCGGTGGGGGTTACGGGGATGTCCACGTGGGTGTGGTAGTGGCCGAAGATGAAGTAGTCCACCGGGTTGGGATAGGTGAGGCAGTATTTGTACAGGGGCTCCGCCGTGCCTTTGAAGTCATAGCCTACGCTTTTGCCAAGGCGTGAGCGTTTGGACCAGCCGTTGCCGAGTCGGAAGGCGAACCAGGGGTGCAGCGAGCTGAACAGCACCTGGAGCACGCGGTTGTGGAAGCACCGGCGCATGAACTTGTAGCCGTGCATTCCGGGGCCGAGGCCGTCGCCGTGGCCCAGACAGAAGTGCTTTCCGTCGATTTCCACATCATATGGCTGCTCAAGGCGTATCATGCCAAGATCCTCGAAATACTTATATGTCCAGATATCGTGATTTCCCTGGAAGAAATACACTTTTACTCCGGCGCGCATAAGGTCGCGAAGTGCAGCAAGCACTTCCACGTAGCCCTTGGGCACGACATCGCGGTACTCGTACCAGAAGTCCCAGATGTCTCCAAGCAGGTAGACGGCGCTTGTGCGCATCACGGGTATTTCACGCAGGAAACGCACGAAGCGGGCTTCGCGGCCGGCGGGATCGGCCACATCAAGTCCCAGATGGACATCCGATACGAAATAGGTAAACATCTTAAGCGAGGAAGAAGATGAGCGCCGCCACGACAACGCAGTACACGGCGAACCAGGTTAGTTTAGCCTTCTTCACAAGGGCGATCATCACTTTGCAGGCGAACAGGCCGGATGCGAAAGCGGCCAGGAATCCCAGCACAAGGGCCACGGCGCCCACTCCGGTGCCGAACGAGCCGCTGCCTGTTGCCACTTTGAGCAGATCCAGGCACTGCTCTCCCAGGATGGGGATGAGCACCATCAGGAACGAGAACTGGGCCATGCCCTTGCGCTCCACTCCGCACAGGAGTCCTGTGGCGATGGTGCTGCCGCTGCGCGACACGCCGGGGATGACGGCGATAGCCTGGGCGAGGCCGACGACGAATGCCTGCCACCAGGTGATGCCGTTACGGCAGGAGGGCACGGCGGCGGGTTTCCTGCCGGCCATGTCGGAGATGATGAGCAGGGCTGATGTGGCGCAGAGGGCGAAGCCGATCTGGTGGAGGCTGCCGCTGAAGAGGCCTTCCACCCAGTCCTTGAGGAGGAAGCCCACGAGCATTACGGGAATGAGCGAAACGAGGATCTTCAGGATGTAATCCGTCTCGTCATTGTATTTGAATTTGAACAGGCCCTTGAGAAGGTCCCAGATCACTTTCCAGAATACGAGAATAGTGGCAATCACGGTTGCCAGGTGCACTGTTACGGTGAAATCCAGGAAGCCCTCGCCGTCAACGCCCAGCAGTTGGCTGAAGATTACGAGATGCCCGGAGCTGGATACGGGAAGAAACTCCGTGAGGCCCTGAACGAGGCCCAGGATTATTGCTTGCCACCAGGTCATTTCTTCTTCTCCTTAAACCATCCCATGATGGCGACGAGCTCCACGACGAGCCCGGCCACGATCACCACGGGTGCCGCCACAAGGCGACGGAAATCGAACATTGCATAATTGAATACGGCAGGATCATTCGAGCCGCCTCCGGCCAGAAGGATGAATCCCGCGGCCAGCACGCCAAGCCCGGCGACCATGAGCCACAACCCCTTCCGGGAAACGGCCATCTTCTCCGTATTATCAGTTGTTTGAGCTTTTTTCACTACCATAAATTTTTATTCTGGCATTCGGTATTATTTCAAAAACCGTCGACAAAGTCGACCCCTCCCAAACAAGTTTGGGCCCCTCCCTCTTATATGGCCGAGGGTGGCCATAGGTTTTTGAAATAATACCGAATGCATATTTTAGTATGAGTAAAGTTGATCGCGGTTAAAGCCCACGAGGCGGTTGACGACGAGGGCGGTGCTTACGGTGCAGATGACCAGGCCGGTGACGAGGACAACGCCCATGGCGGTGAGGACACCCTGGAGGGTGAAGATGCCGAAGAGCTGGGAGAAGGAGGTGCGGAGGCCGTAGAGCAGGCCGATGAGCATGCCGATGGCGAGGAGCGAGGCCACGAGGCCCTGGAGGGCCGCCTGCCAGACGAAGGGCCGGCGGATGAAGCTGCGGGTTGCGCCGACCAGCTGCATTGTGTGGATGGTGAAGCGGCGCGAGAACACCGTAAGGCGCACCGTGCCGGCCATGAGCACAATGGAAATGAACAGCAGCAGTGCGATGAGGATGCCCAGGGCGGCGGAAATTTTGCCGAGATTCTGGTTGAGGGCGTCCACGAGCGAGGTCTGGTACACCACTTCGTCCACCTGGGGGTATTTCATGAGGGCCGATTCCACCAGCGCGAGGCTGTCGGCCGAAACATAATATGAAAACAGGTTAAGGTCGATGGAAACCGGCACGGGGGCGTCCTCGAAGACGCTCAGAAAGTCCCGTCCCAGCATTTGGGCCATCTCCTCCACGCCCTCCTCGCGGGTGACGAGGCGGGTGGATTTTACCCCGCGCACACCGGCGAGCACCTGCTCGAATTCCGCAGCATCGGCATCCGATACGTCGTCCTTCAGAAGGACGCTCACCTGCATGTTCTCCTTGAAGTAATTGGCTACCGAGCGGGCGTTTACCACCAGCAGCGCACCCACTCCCACGAGGAGCAGAAGGAGCGAGATGGAGATAACCGTGGAGACCCACGAACCCGCTATGCGTTTCTTGATTACGTTATTCGCTTTGGCCATACTACCGCTTAATTTCGCCCCAAATATAGCTAAACCGCACCGAAATCCGAAAAAATTTTCGTATCTTTGTGAGCTAAATGTATGAATTATGGGAGAATCTGTGAAAAAAGTTTTGTTCGTCAACTCGGAAATGTTTCCGTACCTCCCAGAAACGGACATCGCACGCATCGGTCGTGAACTTCCCCAGGGAATCCAGGAGAGGGGCCGCGAAATCCGTGTGTTCATGCCCCGTTACGGTTGCATCAACGAACGCAAAAACCAGCTTCACGAAGTAATCCGACTGTCCGGCATCAACATAATAGTCGGGGAAGCGGACCATCCCCTCATAATCAAGGTGGCCTCCATCTCATCGGCCCGCATACAGGTGTACTTCATCGACAATGAAGACTACTTCAAGCGCAAGCTCATCTACAGGGACGAAGACGGAAATTTCTTCCCCGACAACGGCGAAAGGGCTATTTTCTTCGCCCGCGGCGTCCTTGAGACGGTGAAAAAGCTGCGCTGGGCCCCGGATATCATCCACTGCCAGGGCTGGATTTCCCAGGTGCTTCCCCTGTACCTGAAAAAGGCATACAAGGACGATCCCATCTTCTCCAACAGCAAGATTGTGCTTTCCCTGTACGGCGATACCCCGGCGGAGCCCTTCGGCCCCCAGTTCGCGGAATCGGTGCGCTTCGGAAACATCAAGCCCAAGGACGTCACTATCGGCCCGGAAGCCACCGGAGAAGACCTTGCCAAAATGGCGGCCATGTACTCTGACGGCATTATCCTTGGCTCGGCCGATGTCTCCAAGTCCCTTGCCGATTACTGCCGCGGCCTCAATGTCCCCGTGCTGGAATGCGATCCCGCATCCCTGGCGGACGGCACGTACAAAGACGAGTATAACGGCTTTTACGATCTATTCCTGTAATGAAATCACGCATCCTCATAATAGCCGCGTTTGCGGCGGTCCTGCTGTCGTCCTGCGTCAAGATTGACGGAAGGATGGGGTCGGGCCTTGTGGACAGCAGCCTGCAGTACGACACCTACACGGCGGAATTCACCCTGGACAACCTCCAGATGAAGATGGCCGACAACCTGTCGGGATTCTCGGACACCAGGATCACCGTCGGCGCAATCAGGGACGACGTCTTCGGCCTCACCACGCGCTCATCGGCCTTCGCCCTCATCCCGGCGGAGGATACTCTGGATCTGGGCAAAAACCCCGTTCCCGTGAAGTTCGACATCCATTTTGCCTGCGACAGCATCTCCTGTGCCGATGAAAGCCAGGCCCATATCCTGCAGAACATAAACGTGTTCGCCCTCACCAAACCGCTCAACTCCAAGGAAAGCGGCACCAACCAGGACCTGTCATACGGCAACGTGCGCGTGTCCAGGGGCGTTCCCATCTGCAACGGTACGGACTCGCTATCGTTCGAGTTCACCAAGGCATTCGCGCAGGAGTATCTGGATAAAATCGCCGCTTTGGAGAATGAGGATCACAAAATCTCCTCGTACGACGACTATGTGGCCGCGCTTCCGGGCATCTACATCAGCGTGGATCCCCCGGCAGGCAACGGCGGCCGCATAAACCTTTTCGAACTCTCGTGCCTGGCGCTGTCGTCCGGCCAGTACTACCGCAACAGCAACGTGGCCCTGCTCACAATCAACTCGGAGTACAACGGCGTGCGCAAAGACACCACCTTCCTGTTCATCCCCGGAGAACCCGCGTTCTATTATGAAGCGGATTATCTCAAGGACAACAACAAATTCTACCAGTACGCCTTCAACCGCACCTCTCACGAAACCCGCGCCCAGGAAGGCACGGCAGGCGAGTATGCATACATCGAGGGCGGCGGCGGCCTCAAACCCGTGGTGCTGGCAAGCGAACTCAGGGAGAAGGCCCTGGCAATAATCGGCGCCAAGGGAGGAGATCCGGCAAAGACCATCATCAACCACGCCACTATCTACCTCCCCTTCGAAGTGGAGGGCGGCAATTTCGAGGCGCTGGACATGTTCCCGTCGGTAATCAGCCCCACCTGCATGATCCAGACGGATACCTCCGTCACATTCGCGGGCCTGAGCGACGCATCGGCCAGTACGGAGAACCAGGGCGACATCGACCGCTCAAATCTCACCTACCGTCCGGACATCACCCACCATTTCCAGGAGCTGATCAGGTTGCAGGATCTCACAACCCTCTCCCGCTACGACATCTGGTTCCTCACCGTGCACACGGAAACGGTGGAAACATCCAATTCGTCGGCCTACGACAGCGAATACCTCCAGCAGCTTATGTACGCCCAGTACTATAACAGCCTGTACGGCGGTTATGGCGGCTACGGTTACGGCGGTTATGGTTACGGTTATGGCGGCTACGGCGGCTATGGCGGTTACTCCAACTACTATAACTACCTGATGCTGGCCCAGTACATGAGCAATTACAACAGCTCCTCCACAACCACAACGCAGGAACTGGACAAGGACCGCTACTATCGCGGCATTCTCAACGGCCCGGCCACATCCAAGGCCCGCAAGCCCAAAGTGAATATTACGTTCTCGGTGCCCAAAAAATAGGGCCGCGGCGCTTTGGCAAAGTCTTTGCTAATACACATCGGCCGTGAGAGAATGTAATATGAAAAAACTGGCGATAACACTCCTATTTATTATTGCGTCTGCGCCCGCGTGGGGGCAGGGGCATGTCACGCGCGCAATGGAGAGGGCCCGTGCACAGCGGGAAGCCCGTGCGCAGATGGAGTACTACCACGAGCACGGCAACACCGTGAACCGCTCGTGCTACATGCCATACAGGATAGAAGACGGCGATACCGTTTTCTACGCCCAGCTGGATCCCGTATGGTGCTTCGGCTATCCAAAGCGCGCACGCAAGGACTGGCGCAAGTACTACAAACTGGTATACAACTTCGCCAAGACATATCCCCTGGCCCTGGCATCGGGCCGCATCCAGGAAATCGTGGACAGCACCATCGCGGCGGAGAACATGAACGCGATGAAGAAAGACCGCTACATCGCCTCCATCCAGGCCGATCTTTTCAAGGACTTCGAGAAAACCCTGAGGAACATGACCATCACCCAGGGCGGAGTGCTGCTCAAACTCATCGACAGGGAAACCGGAAAGTCGTCCTATTCCATAATCAA
>JAGAAY010000038.1 GCA_017615065.1 Bacteroidales bacterium
AGCGCCAGATTCCCGGCACTCCCCACAAGCGTTACCTTATATATTTCCTTCTCCCGGTTCATAAAACACTTTACCGTAATAGCGTTCACAAAAATCGTCATTTTCAATGAATATAACAAACGTCGTTGCATATAAAAGAATAATGAAGTATCTTTGTGAAAAGCGTGCTTCTATGGACTCTGTCAGGCTACTATACAAGATATCCCTCATCGTCGGTGCGGTTGCCAATCTGCTTATGGCGGCTTCACTGTGGGCGAACAAGAAAAAGTATAAGCCTTACATTATTTATTCCTGGGCCAGGCAGTTCATGGAACTATGGCTTGCAGCTTTTGCATTGGGATATCTAATCCATGCATTCGTGGACCTGAGGGGCTTCTGGCCCACTGCTGCCGGGGCACTCACCGTTTCGTATTTCCATCTGGGAGCCATTTGTTTCTGCTGGGGTTTCATTCCCCTGCTGAATCCCATGTATCTTACGCAGAAGATCGCCATAAGGGATACTGTTATCCTTGGTGTGGGGCTTGTGTGCTACTGGACCGCGGCTATTATATGGAAACAGACGTGCATCTTCTCCATAATCCCCTATCTGATTTTCTTCGCTTATTGCGGTTATTGCGCTGTAGTGTTTTACAAGACATTCCAAAGGGTGACTTTGCGGCTTCTCACAATGTCATACGGAAATGTCAGCGGCTTTGTCCGGTGGATGCAGGCCAGTTGCGATGTCATTGTGTTCTTCGGAATCTTCATCGTGGCCGTGGTGATATCATTCCCCAACAGCATACGCTATTTCACCCCCATAACGATTATCATGGGAATCGGCATTTTCGCATTCATCGTCTATTCCCTCAGCAAATATGGCAAGGTGGTGAAAGACGCAACCCGCGCCACCAAGACTGTTGCCCGGGAGTATTATTCCCCGTTCAAGGGTAAGGAGAACACGAATCGCGCTCCGAATCTGTAGGAAGTATCCAGTTCAACGTCACCGCCCAGTTTTCTGGCCAGACTTCTGGCCAGTGAAAGGCCGATGCCTGTGCCCTCCTGGTATTCGTCCAGCTGTACAAAATGCTCGAAGATGTGCTCTGCTTCTTCAGAAGGAACGCCTATTCCTGTATCTTCAACAAGGAATAACACATATTCCTGCCTGCATATAATGCGAAGGATAACAGAACCGACGGTTGTGAACTTCATGGCATTTTCCAGCAACATCTCAAGTATCCGCACCGCGGCATGGCTGTTAGTGACAATCTCGTTCTCCTTGGCATCTGGAGCCGACTGAATGATAAACTGAATACGCTGTGCCTCGTTTATACCGCTCTTTGCAGCGGCATCCAGACCGATCTGGTGAGGGGTTATATGGTCATTTCTCTCCAGTTCGGGATGGCTGATGAGATCACTCAGCTCCAGGATCTTGTTTATAAGCCCGGTAATTCGTCCGGTATTCTCTACAACACCATCCTTGATCTGCGCCTTGCTCTGCTCGTCCAGTTCCACTCCTGGAGTTGTGAGGTACTGTGCAAACCCTGCAAGCAGATTGATCGGCGTACGCACTTCGTGAGAAATCTGCTGTAGGAAAGCGGTTTTAACCTTGGATGCTACCTGAGCCTGTGCATTCGCTGCCTCCAGCTGCTGATACGCTTCTTCAAGCCGTAAGGATGAACGGTGTCTCAGGAATACGAATACCAGGAAACCGATTATGAGCAGGACGATAACTGCTAGCGAGGAAATAAACCGCAGACGCTCCAGATTGGCTTTCTGCATCACATTCTCCTCCTGAATTTCCCGAGTGTGGAACAGGGCGGCAATTTCAGCCGCCTTGTCCTTGCGGTTCCATACAATTGCGGAATCCAGTGCGTCGCAGAGCTGAATCCCCGTTGCCAGGGCTTCTTCGTTATGGCGGGAATAGAAATTCGACCTGAACTTTGGCAGAAGATATACTTGGATGTTATCCAGCGTAAGTCCCGCGCCGAAGATCTGTGCTACGCCGTCCAGCTGTCTGTAACACTCCGCAGCTTCACTCCAGCGTTTGGCATGTACCAGATATCTGGCCGCTTCAACCTTTCCCTGAGGTGAGGAAAAATAGTTGAAGGTCTGTGCCATTTCATATGCCGATGCCGCCGCGTCGTGGTTTCCCAATCCCTCCAGTGCCGATGCCCTGTAAATCCACATTATCGTTTGCCGGCGGTCCAGACTTGAGGGCTGTGCCTCCGGCTGACGCTTGTATTCTTCAATGATATACTCCAGACGGTATATCCACTTAAGGGCATCATCGTGATAATGCTTGTCCAGACAGTGACGGGTTACCGTCGTCAAACCGGCAACGGCTGTTTTAATATTGTCCAGATGGTTGGGACCGCCTTCACTTCTGGTGCCGGCAATGAGCTGCATAAGTACTTCATAGCCTTTGTTGAAATACTCATCGGCCTGTTCCTTGTTGCCGTTGTGAAGCTCACAGCAGCCCACGACCAGCTTCATATGGGCATAGTCCCGGTTAATCGACATATCACCGTCATCCATCTTCTGGATTGATTCCAGCGCTATGCGGGTGGCTTCTTGGTACTCTCCCCTCACCAGCATAATGTCCGACAGGCGATTGGCCGAACGGCCGTGATACGCGAGGTCTTCCCTGCTCTTTATAGGAAGCGCCACCGCCTCATACCAGAACTGCTGGCAAAGGGCGTTATCCCACTGGCTGTAATAACCGTAGCCGCGCCAGTAATCGGCCTTGATCCGGGAAAACACACCCGCCTCCTCCAGTGAATCAGCCAGTGCGATAATCCTGGCATTGTTGTGCGCCATGTGGGCCACATCCATGAGAGAGTCTGCCAAAGATGTGTCAGGCTGGGGTTCCGACTTGAATTCTCTTTTACAGGAGAGTGAAGAAATGGTCAGAACAACTGTGAATACGAGGAGTGGGAGCGTCTTGCATCTCATATTATTGGCCGATTATTTAAAATTGCGGGAGGCGAAAGGGAGGGCAAGGCGGAGGGCCAGGTGCCAGTATTCCCAGTTGTGGACGCCGTTGCGGACACGGAGTTCGCTGTGGACACCGCGGTTGCGCATTTTCTGGTGGAAGGCGACGTTCAGGTCCAGGAGGAAGTCGTCGTCGCCGCAGTCGATGAACCAGGCGACGGAGCGCAGGCTGGCCAGAGTGGCGTCATCGGCATTGTCGATAAAGTCGATGGCGGAATGATTGCGCACTGCCTCGCACACGTAGAAGAAGCAGTCCCTGGCTCTCTCGCCGGCGTTCACTTCATCTTCCTTGTTGTCCAGCCAGGCGCTCATTGCATAGCAGCTGGAGAACATGTCAGGATGGCGCTGGCAGTACACCACCGAGCCGCCTCCGCCCATCGACAGGCCCATCACCGCGCGATGCGCCTTATCGCCGATTCCATGGTATTTTTTCTCCACCTCTGGAATGAACTCGCTGAAGAAAAAGTCTTCGTAATTCCAGCCCGGCATGTTGAAATAGCCGTTCCAGGTATTACGGATATCCGGGCCGCCGGCATTGGGCATGACGATGATCATCTCGCAGGCCTCCCCCGTTCCGATGAGTTCATCCACCACGATCTTCATATTGCCTTTATCCTCCCATGCCGTATATGTGTCGGTGAGGCCGTGCAGGAGATAAACCACAGGATAGCACTTGCTGCTCAGCTCATAGCCATCCGGGAGATATACGTTGTATGCGACTTCGGCCTTGAGGATTTTACTGTCGATGCTGTCGGTGACGATGCTGCCGCCAGCAAGGGCCGATGTTGCCGGCAACAGAATCGCCAGGCACAAAAGGGAAATAAGCTTCTTCATTATCTTACAACTTGAGTAAAGACAGGGGCGTGCCCCTCTTCAACAAGAACGTACACAAAAATGGGACCGGAAGGAGGAAGATCCGCCGGAGCGTCTTCACGGGGATTATCAATGGCCATGAATGCGTATTCCATGCCGTCCGGGCCCTTGCGGGATGCCGATGACACGGCCTTGGCATGAAGCATCGGATAGCCGTCCACCGCTGCGTCGAATATCGCCGTTTCCTCTTCTGTAATGCGTGCCTGGGCGGGGAACTCCTCCGAAGCCACATACTCCCCTTCCAGGAAACCGCCGGCCTTCAGGAACCGGTCAAGTTCCCTGGGCACTGCGTCCATACGGGCTGCACGCACGCCATAGCCGGGAAGGATTTCCGCCTCCGGCTGGGCCTCAGCCAATTGTTCGATGCTGGAATCCAGTCCGCCGCTCCCGAAAGTGCAGAATGGAACTATCTTCTTTCCGGCAAAGGAAACATCCTTCAGCAGCCTGGCCACAGGAGGGGCATATGTGCCGAACCATACGGGATAGCCGAGGAAAATCACATCGTATGCGGCGACATCGGCCTTCAAGGACTCGATCTCCGGCAGGACACCCTGCGCCATTTCCTCTTTGCATCGGTCGATGGTGGCCTTGAAATCCCCATCGTAGGGGTTCACGGGGACGATTTCTTCAATATCGGCCTTCAGGGCATCGGCAATCTGTTCCGCCACCGCCTTGGTGTTGGAAGTTTGGGAATAATAGAGCACAAGCACCTTTGGGGCTTCTTTTTTAGGGGCGCATGATGCTGCAGCCGCCAGTCCAGTTGCAATAGCCATAATTGTCAGTAAGTGTTTCATCGCTCGTACGGTTCGTAATTGATTATGTCTTCTTCGGTCACTTTGTCCGTGACAGAGTGAATATATGCTTCTATCTCATCCAATCCCCTGCGCAGCGTCCCGGACGGCCACTTGTTGGAGCCGCCGGAGGAAATCGACCCTTCCTCGTACCTGATCCACACATCCCACATCGTACCGTCAAGCACGTGTTTGGCCACATAGCTGTGCTTCAGGTTCCACAGCCTGCATTCCTGCACTATCCTGTCGATTTTGAGCAGCATGTCCTCAGGGGCCTTGACAACCTTGAGGATGGGCCCGTATTCCGTGAACTTCAGCAGAAGTGTACCCTCCCCGTTCCTCTCAATGAGATAATACCTGGCCGGGAAAGCGCGCATATTGCTCTCCAGATACTCGAACGACTTTATCTCCCCGGAGAACTTCTGTTTCTCGCATGCGGTAGTCATCGGCAGAAACAGCCCGAAGGCCAGCAAAGTGAAGATGAGTTTCATACGCAATTGTTATTTCCCTGCAAGTTAGTGATTATTTTCGAAAAACGCACACCTCATCAGACACTCTGCAGAACACAAGTGCGCCCGAGGGTCCATTGCCTGGCACCTTCGGGCGCATTTTTGGCCTTTTTTGCGCCTGAAGGTCCATAACAAAGCACCTTCGGGCGCACTCGACTGTTCAGAACGTTACCTGTAACCCGTTGGGATTTACTTGCAAAATCAGATGGTCGTTAATCTTTTTACGGGTATTGATAAGTTGATACTCATTAATAATAAGCCATGTGCCGCTGCCGAGCGCTCCAAGCCCGCCGATTAGCACCAGGGCCGCACCGCCATTAGTAAGGCTGTTAGTTTCGTCCCTCATCAGAGACCCGATTTCTACCAGTCCAAATCCGCTTACGCAGATAGTTAAAGCAATTGCGCGTTGATGTAGGAGTGAGTTCTCCTTATTAAGAAGCTGAGTGTAGTTAATCTTCTGGACAAAAGCCGCCTGGCTGTTGGGGTCTACCTGAGAGCCTGTGGATGTTGCATACTGTGCGCTGGCTGATGCAAATGCCAGGAACAGACCGATGATTAAAAGAAGTAGTTTTTTCATATCATTATCATTTGTTTACTGGAATATCGTTAGGAAAATCTTGCGGGCTTCTTCCTCTTCTTCGTCGTTGCCGCCGGTGATGAAGGCCGTGATCTGGTAGGTGTCGTAGAGGATGGAAATGAATTCGCCGGTGAAGTCGTGGCCGTATTGGACGCCCTGAAGGGCCATTACTGCCATGTTGGTATTGCTGTGGTAGTCGATATTGGTCTTATAGGTGACTTTGTAATTGTTGTCGATGTATTTGTCGTAATAGGCCTGGCACTCATCCTTCAGGAAGTCGCCGATTTCGGCATCCGTGAGTTTGCTGAACTCGTTCACGTTAATCCTCTCAATCTCCATGTAAAGGGAGGCGGGCAGGCTGTTCTTGTTCTGAAGATAAAGGTGAACGCCGAATTCGGTATCGGAATCTTTGAGCTCGAAATGTGAGGGATAATTAAACGATACATTCCCGTACGAATACTGGTTGGCACCATCGGCCCCATCAATAAAGGCATCAAAGACATCCTTCAATGTAGCCAGTTTGTACAGCTTTTCCTTCACGGCAATAATGTCCCTGCTGTAATCATCGCCAACCAGGCTGATGATTACGTCCATGAAGCGTTCCAGCTGTTCTCTGTCGGATTCGCGGAGATAATAGCCCTCGCTGCCGGCCATAAAGGTCATCAGGTCTGCGCCGATGGATTCCTCTATCGCGCTGAGCGCATCGATTTTGGCACCGTCCGTTGCTGGATCCAGTTCCTTGCTGATGCTCTCGAGGGTAAAGATGCGGCAGAAATAGGAGATGAACTGGTCCACCGGAGCGGATTGCATGATGCTGAAGGCCGATGCGTTTACAGAGGCCCCGGACATGAAGAGCAGCGCGGCTGCCATCATGGAAACAAAGAATTTTTTCATATGCATGTGTTTGTGTTTATTGTCTTTTCAATCAGCGGAAGCAGCTGTTCGTCGGCGGGAAGCCACCGCACCGAGTCAAGGGCATCCGCCTGAAGCCATTTGGCCGATTCGTGCTCCTTCAACTGAAGGTGCCCGCCGGCAAGGGTGCACATGTAGCAGTGCATCGTGAGGTGGAATTCCGGATAATCCCATTCCACTGTTTTAAGCAGCGGGCCGATGTCGATATCGGCCTCCAACTCCTCCCGGATCTCCCGCCGGAGTGCCTGGGGTGGCGTTTCTCCCACCTCGATTTTCCCGCCCGGGAATTCCCACCAGTCCTTCCAGGGGCCGTATCCGCGCTGCGTGGCGAAGATTTCCCTGCCACGCCGGATTATCGCCGCAACGACTTCTATGCGCCGGTTTAGTTCCAAGGGTCCTCAGATGCGGGTAAGCGGATATCGGAAAGGAACAGGATTTCGTTCAGGAACCACTGCCCAGTACTCTTCTTCTGGCGAAGCTTCACAGTACGGGGATTATCGGCACCGCCCGAGAACAGCCACAGCGTGGCCCATCCGTCGGAAGTGAACGAACTGGTGTTTGACCTTACCTTTATCTTATATGGAGTAACGGGTGTATAATTGTTCTCCGGTGTGGCACCGGCGAAGAACGAGCGCACCTTATAATACTTCCTGCCTTCAAAGCGGTCTCTCAGGAAGCCTTTATCATAGGCCGACAGATCATCCGGCCCCTTCAGGTAATTGAGCATCTCGAAGCAGTCTTCCATGGAGGTTTCATAACGCATTAGCACCGCAACGGTGAGTGCGGCCACCGCGTACGGGTCTTTCATATCGGCCTCCGGCATGGCCTGGAGCTCTTCCAGGTTCTGGGGAAGGCTTCTGAAAGTGATCTGCTTGTCTTTATTTGCTGCCGCGTTGTACAGGGAGTTCGTGAGACTGGCCGTGCTGATCTTGCTGGCAGACTGGCGCCTCAGCGCGCTGCAGGATGAAAACAGCACCGCGGCGATCAGAAGAAACGATAGAGTCTTTTTCATATTGTTAGTCCACTTTGTAATCGTTGTGGTCGATGCCCAGGCGGGCTTCCATGACATTCATCACATAATCTCCGCTCTTCTCGCATTCGTTCACCATGTCCATGAACACTGTGCCGGCCTCGTATGTATAAACGTGATTGTCCACATCCGTGACGTTGCGCTGGCGGAGGGCATTGCGAAGTGCGTTCATCTTTTTCTCCACCTCGATGGAATCCTCCATATTGACATCCTCCCTGCGGCCTGCCAGGGCCTTGTTCATAAGGGCCATGGCCTCTTCCATCAGGTGGGTCATTTCAGTGCCGGATTCAATCTGCTCGGGAGTGAACACGATATTCTTGTCCTTCTTGCGGCGGAGCACCCGGGCTATGTTGTAGAAGCTGTCGCCAACAGATTCGAGTTCGCCGATCTGGCGGAGCATGGAGCGGATCTTGTTCTTGGTGTCGTCCGACAGATGGGCATCGCCCACCTGGCCCAGATACTTGGCGATTTCGTTCTCCATGCTGTCGGAGATGTCCTCGTATTTCTCTACCCGTTCGAAGAGCTTGTTGAAGGATTCATCGTCATCGGCCTTGTAAAGCTCCTTCACAATACCGAACATACGCAGCATGCGCTCGCCGAAGATTGCGATCTCCTTCTGGGCCTGGAATACGGAAAGTTCCGGGGTCTTCATGATACCGCCACGGATATATTTGAGGCGGAACTCCTCTTCCTCATCGGCCTTCCTGGGCTTGATTAAGGCGCAGACGATTTTCTCTATCTGCGGTATGAACCATATCAGGACGGCGGTATTGATGACATTGAAGAAGGTATGGAAGGTGGCAAGGGCGAATGACAGCTGCGTTGCGCTCTGGCTATCGGCATCCGGATCCATGCCCACGACGTTGCACACCAGCCGCACGAAGGGGAAGAATGCGATGAGCACCCATATCACGCCAAAAACGTTGAAGAGAAGGTGCGCGAGGGCCGTCCTCCTTGCCTGTGTATTGGCGTTAAGCGCGGCCAGGTTTGCCGTAACGGTGGTGCCGATATTCTCTCCCATAACCAGCGCTATGCCCTGATAAATCGTTATTGCGCCGGTGGAGCATAATACCATTGTAATAGCCATAAGCGCCGCCGAGCTCTGTACGATGGCGGTGAGAATTGTGCCGATGAGCAGGAACAGCAGTATGGTGCCGTAATTCGTATGGAAGCTGGCGAAGAATGCCACCACGGCCGGCTTGCTGGCCAGGTCCATCTCCACGCCGGTCTGTTTTAGCATTCCCAGGGCGAACAGCAGGAAGCTGAGTCCGAAGAGGAAATCTCCCAGATAGCGGTGCTTGCGCAGCTGTATGAGGACGATGCCGACAAGGAATACCGGCCATACCACATTGGCGATGTTGAAGGAAAAACCGGCCGACATTATCCACGCGCTCATGGTTGTGCCGATGTTGGCGCCCATGATTACCGAAATTGCCTGGGCGAGCGTGAGCAGAGCCGCATTCACGAACGACACTGTCATGACTGTGGTTGCGGCCGATGACTGCACCGCCACAGTAACCAGCGCGCCGGTTGCCACCCCTGAGAAACGGTTGGTTGTCATTGCGCCCAGAACGTGACGCAGCTGGGGACCCGCCATCTTCTGCAGGGCCTCGCTCATCACTTTCATTCCGTATATCAGGAGGGCTATCGAGCCCAGGAGTTTCAGGATAATAAGCATGTCATAATGTTTAAGCTATCAAATATACAAAAAAATTCTTAACTTGCAGGGAAATAACAATTGCGTATGAAAAAGATACTTGCAATACTGATGGCTATGTGCCTGGCGGCGGGGATTGCCGGAGCGCAGGCAGATTCGTTCGCGGCGTTTCTGAAGTCGTATGAGAATACGCCCGGGTGCACTTACATAAGGATGAGTGGAGAGTCTCTCAAAACTGTTGCAAATCAGTTCGGGAATCCTGCTTTCGCCTTCGTTGCCGGATATCCTGGTACCACACTTCATATTCTCTCGCTGAACTGGACACAGTTTACGCAGGAGAAATGGGAAGAACTGCGAACCGGAACAATACAATGGCTTGTAGATGATACGTACCTGGAACTGGGTGCAAACAGCGGCATGGAGTATTTCATCCAGAGGGATGCTGAGACCATTTACGCCATTTTCGCCATATCCACAACCAGACTTGCCCTGGTTGAGACCAAAGCCCCCATCGCCGATTATCTGGCATACGCACTTGCGCTTGAAAAGCAGAACACCGATGTTATCGAGATAGCAGACGATGTCGTAGAGGAAGCGGAGCCGGGAGCACAGTCGGTTCCGGAGGATGAGCCAATCCCTTATCAGCTTGTAGAGGTACGGCCCACTTTTAATGGCGGCGGAGAGAACAGGTTCTATGAATGGATTGCAAATAATTTAGTATATCCGGAATCGGCCAAAGCTAATGGTATAACAGGCGATGTCATTGTTGGTATGATTATTAATAAAGACGGGTCTGTAAGTGATATAAAGGTTATGAGAGGCGCGGACCCGCTATTGGATAAAGAAGCGTTGCGAGTAATACAGTCATGTCCCAAATGGACGCCAGGAAAGCAGGACGGCCGCCCGGTAAAAGTCAATTTTGTTGCAAAAATATCATTCAGTTTAAGACACAGATAATTATCATGAAAGCAAAGCACATCATCATCATTGCTGCGATGGCGGCCCTCATCGGCCTTGCAACTGCATGCCAGTCGAATCCCAACAGCCCTCTGGCCCTTGCCAAGCAGGCCATGACCGCACTGCAGAAGGGAGATTATGACGCATTCATCGACACTTTCAATTTCACTGACGCTGAAAAATCTGCATTCTCGGGGCTAATTAAGGCTGTGGGCGTGGACCTCATCGAAAACGGCGAAGGAATCGAGAGCTTCAAATTCACGGACACGGAGATCGGCAGCGAGAAGGCATCAATCACCGTGCACATCAAATACAACAACGGTTCGGAAGGCGACGAAATCCTGAAATTCGTAAAGAAGGACGGTGCCTGGTATCAGGAGTGGGGACAATAAGCCGTGCCTGAGACCTGCCGGTACATACAGGTAATAATACCGCTCAGACTTGACTGGGAGCCGTTTTACAAGCTTCCCGAAGGGGTCGATGTCGTGGTGGGAGACCGCGTTCGCGTGATGTTCGCCGGGCGCCGTTACATCGCAGTGGTGAGCACCGTTGGCGTAACTCCCCCGCCATCGATCACTGTTTTCCCCATTCAATCGGCCGAGAGCACCGCGCTGCGTATCCCTGAGACTGATATTAGCCTGTGGAGGCAGGTTGCCACCTATTATATGTGCAGCGTGGGAGAGGTGTACCGCATGGCCGGGCCTCCCCTTCGGGCCGAAGAAAGCGACGAGCGCAGGTTGCAGCAAAAACGTGCCGCTTTTGAAAAACTGGTCAAAGCCTACGAGTCCAAACGGGACAGGCTCCTCAAGAGCATTTCCATTCGCGAAGAGAAACTGGACCAAGCCCGCGAAAGCGCACGCACAAAGCCAGAAACCATCATACGTCTACAGCAGGAAGCCGATAACTTCAAGGCCGATCTGGCCTCGCTGCAAAAGCCTGAGCAGGCGCTGGTTGAGCAGGAAGAACTAAAGTTGGACATCACATTGTCTCCCCTGCAGTCGCATGCACTGGAATGCATACATAAAGGCCTCGCCGGCGGCAAGCCCGTTTTGCTTCACGGGGTTACCGGATCCGGCAAGACGGAACTGTATCTTACGCTTGCTGCAGAAGTGTTGCGAGCCGGTGGAAATGTGCTTTATCTGGTGCCGGAAATTGCCCTCTCCAGGCAGCTGGAAGACCGAATCCGTACCTGTGTACCCTATGTTCAGGTATACCATTCGGCTGAGACTACAGGTCACAAGAACGCTGTTGTTGCAACCATGCGCAGAGACGAGCCCTACATGGTGCTTGGAACGCGTTCCGCCCTGTTCCTCCCCCACCGCGGCCTTATGCTGGTTATCGTTGACGAAGAGCACGATACATCCTACAAACAGAGTTCTCCCGCCCCCTGTTATCACGCCCGCGAAACAGCCGTGATGCTGGCAAAGATTCACGGCGCAGGAATAGTGCTGGGAAGCGCCACTCCGTCGCTTGAATCCCTGTATAACGCATCGGCCGGACGCTATGTAAAAGTGGAGCTGGACGAGCCCTATTACAGCGGTTCATCCGCCACTGTGGAAATCATCGACACAGTAGCAGAAACCAGAAAACGCGGAATGATTGGAACGCTGTCAAAGAAGCTGATAGAGGCTCTCACCGAAACTCTTGCTGCAGGTGAACAGGCAGTGCTTCTGCGTTCCCGCCGCAGCTACGCACCGGTACTTCAGTGCACCGCCTGCGGGCACATTCCAAAGTGCCCTTCCTGCAACGTCGCCCTCAGCTATCACAAGTCGCCCGACCAGCTCGTCTGCCACTACTGCGGCCGCACCTTCCCGTACACCGGAGCATGCTCGGAATGCGGTGGCGAACTACAAATGCTCGGCGCCGGCACCCAGCGAGTGGAAGAGGAACTCCGCGAACTGTTCCCATCGGCCCGTATCGCCCGCATCGACTCCGACACCGGTGCGGATCCGGAAGTGATCCGCAGCTTTGCGGCCGGCGGCATCGACATCCTGGTGGGCACCCAGATGATCACCAAAGGCTTCGACTTCGCCGGTGTGCGCCTCGTGGCCATCACCCAGGCCGACAACATCCTCGGCGTGCAGGACTTCAGGGCCGATGAATACGCCATCCAGCTCCTCACCCAGTTCATGGGCCGATGCGGCCGCCGCGGAACCCCCGGCCGCTTCCTCATCCAAACCCGCGAACCCGCCCATCCGGTGTTTGAACGACTGATTACGTCTTGTCACACTGAGGTTTCTTTTTGTCATACCGAGGCCCCACAGGGGCCGAGTGTATCTCACTCATTGGAAGAGCGCCGCCTCTTCAACTACCCTCCCTACACGCGCCTCATCCACCTCACCCTTCGGGAATCCTCCCCGCAGCGCTCCCGCAGCCTTGCCTACGACCTGGCTCGCTCCCTGCCCGTATCCGCCATCGGCCCGTACACCCCTCCCGGAGACCACATCCCCGGCGAATTCCCCTGCCAGCTACGCATCTCCCTCCCCCGCGACAAATCCCTCCTCCGCACCAAAGAGGCAATCCACGCCTCCGTGAAGGACTTTGAAACCCGCACCCACGCCCGGGTCCACATTGACGTAGATCCTGTTTAACATCATTCCCGCGAAACACACGAAAGAACCGTTTCGTGCGTTTCATTATTCCAGGGCTTGGGCTTCAGCCACGGCAAGAGACCCCACTGATACATGTATGCCGTCCCTCCTCTCGCGAGCAGGCAAGCCGCCACGTGCGCCCGAATCCCAACCACACACGCACTGCCCCTACACCCCCAATAATCGCTGGCGGCCATGTGTTTGTGTATGAGCAAAATACGTGTTTATGGGTGCAACAAAAATTGCACCCATAAACAAGGAACTCACTGATTGTCAACTAGTTGAGCGCCAGCCAATAAACCAGCTGAAGAGGCAGGTGCGCCCGAAGGTGTCAGCCAATGGACCTTCGGGAGCAAAAAGGGGCCAAAATGCGCCCGAAGGTGCTCGTCAATGTACCTTCGGGCGCACCCGGCGGGCGAATACACCGACTCGGCGTCATTTGGGGACTGAAAATGATCCCCAACCCACAAAATCACGGGTTCGGCGTCATTTAAAGGCCATTTTTGACGCCGAGCGGAAGAATCTTCGGGCTATTCGCTGATAGAGAAGAAATCAGGTGTCTGGGGGCTTGTCCACCCCGGACACGGGCAGTTGATTTCTTCTCAGGAGAATAGCCCCTCGGGAACATTTTTTGCAGTCATTTAGGAAATAATTCGTATATTTGCAGACTTTATCGGCCGCGCGTACGTGAGTCGTGCACGTGGGTGAACGGAAAATTGCGGCCGTGTAATACGAGATTATGGGAAAAGTCATAGCGATTGCAAACCAGAAGGGCGGAGTGGGAAAAACCACCACCGCAATAAATCTTGCAGCCTCGCTCGCAGTCCTGGAGAAGAAGGTCCTCATCATCGACGCAGACCCTCAGGCCAATACAACATCGGGCCTGAACTTTTCTCCTGAAGACGACCGCGGACGTACGCTGTACGAGATTCTCATCGGCAAAATCCAGGCGGAAGACGCTCTTATCCAGACGGAACTCCAGAACCTGCACATGATTCCCTCGCACATCAACCTGGTGGGCGCGGAAATCGAGATGCTGGAATGGGAAAACCGCGAAAGCGTGCTCCGCAGGGCCCTGGCTCCCATCAGGGACAACTACGACTTCATAATCATCGACTGCTCCCCTTCCCTGGGCCTTATCACCGTGAACTGCCTCACTGCAGCAGACTCCGTGATCATCCCCGTCCAGCCGGAATTCTTCGCGCTGGAAGGCCTGGCAAAACTTATCCAGACCATACGCCTGGTCCAGAACGGAATCAACCCGGAACTCACCATCGAGGGCTTTGTGGTTACCATGTTCGACGGCCGCACCAAAGTGCACAGCCAGGTGGTGATGCAGCTGAGGGAGCATTTCAAGGATCTGGTGTTCAACACCATCATCCAGAGGAGCATCCGCCTGTCGGAAGCCCCTTCGCACGGAAAGCCCATCATCCTCTACGACGTGATGAACAACGGCACTTCCAATTACCTTAACCTTGCCAAGGAAGTCCTTGACAAAAACTCGCAGAACAATGGCTAACAAGATACAGCACGGCCTGGGCAAAGGCCTCGGCGCCCTGCTGGGCGGAGAAGAAATCGGCGAGCTGCGCAAGCCGGTTGCCTACATCAACAAGGAAGTAGCGGGAAACAGGCCCCAGACAACGGCCGATGTCCTGCGCATTCCCGTGTCGATGATAGAGCCCAACCCCTTCCAGCCCCGCACCGCCTTCGACAACGAAGCCCTCAAGGAGCTGTCGGACTCCATCCGCACCCTGGGGCTCATCCAGCCCATCACCGTTCGCAAGAGCGGCCAGGACCGTTATCAGATAATCAGCGGCGAACGCCGTTTCCGCGCCTGCAAGATGGCCGGACTGGACATGGTCCCCGCCTATGTAAGGGATGCCGATGACCAGGGCATGCTGGAAATGGCCATCGTGGAGAACATCCAAAGGGAGAATCTGGACCCCATCGAAATAGCCCTCAGCTACCAGAGGCTCATCGACGAATGCAACCTCACGCAGGAGCAGATGGCCCAGCGCGTTGGCAAGAACCGCGTGTCGGTTACCAACCAGCTGCGGCTTCTCAAGCTCCCCGCCAAAGTGCAGCACGACCTCAAGGTGGGCCTCATCAGCGTGGGCCACGCAAAAGTGCTCCTGGGCGTGGAGGATCCTGCAGTTCAGGAAGAACTCTGCGACAAGATCGTTCGCGGCGGCCTCTCCGTCAGGCAGCTGGAGGACAGGATCCGCGCCATCGGCAGGGAAGAAAAACCCAGGCCGGAGCCCGCAGAACTGCCCGAAGTGTATTACAGGCTTCTAGAAAACATCGGCCGGTATTTCGGCGACAATATCTCGCTCAAGCGTTCTGAAAGCGGACGCGGCAGCATAACCATCAAGTTCGATTCCGACGCGCAGATGTCGGAATTCCTCAAGGCATTCGAGAAGTAATGAGGATGTTGCGGGTAATATCGGCAATTATTGCGGGGGCTCTCCTCTGCCTGAACGCCAGTGCGCAGTTCAAGGAGGATGCATTCTCGCAGACCTATGCCGATCCCGGCGACACCACCGCCCGCGACACTACCGACCGTTTCTTCAGTCTCAAGGACTTTGCCGACGGCCTTACGCACCGCCGCACCATTAAGCTGGGAACCATGTTCATGGGTTCCACAATCGCTGTGGGCGGCATGCAGATCTATAACAAAGACTATTGGAAACTCCCTCTGGTATACGGCGGAATCGGAGCCGGAGTGGGGCTCGGGATCCATTACAACAACCTGTACAAGGCGGATCCGGAGAACAATGCCTCGTACAAGACCTGGAGCAACATAGCGTTTGCTGGGGCCGCGCTCACATGGTGGGGCAGCCTTATGGACGGCGCCGTGTGCTACAAGTCGGGAAAATATCCGTATCCGCCAAGGAGCACCGTGTATTCCCTGATGCTGCCCGGCCTGGGGCAGATTTACAACGGCGAGTACTGGAAACTGCCCATCTACTGGGGCGGGCTCGGGTGCTGCTACTATTTCTATTCCACCAACAACCGCAGTTACCAGCGTTACCGCACTATCTACAAGCAGGCAACCAGCGAAGATACTGAGGTAGCCAAGCCGCCCATCTCGGCGGAAACCGCGAAGTACTACCGCGACGCATACAGGCGTCTGCGCGATTACTCCATCCTGGCTCTCGCCGGAGTATATTTCCTTCAGGTCATCGACGCCAACGTGTTCGCATTCATGCAGGACTTCGAGGTGAGCGACGACATTGCACTTAGAGTATCCCCAACCGTGATAACACCCGACTATGCTCAGAATCCCGCAATGGGCTTCTCGATCGGGCTAACATTCTGATTTTATGAAAAAGATTTACTTTCTCGCAGTTATTCTGCTCATGATTCCTCTGACAGCCGGCGCCCAGTCAAGGCAGCGGCTCCAGGCTGAGAACAATCAGCTCCGTCTCCGTCTTGAGACGGCAGAAAAGGAAGTGGACGATCTGAGAACGCGTCTTGCAAACGCCGAGGCCCTTCTGTCCGCCTACGAGAATATACCCGTTGAAGTACGGGATTTATATGCCGCCGAGGCCATTGCAAAGGCACAGGCCCAGGCTGCAGCCAGCACAGGTGGCGACGACAACGGCGTTGTCCTCTCCAACAGGGACAGCCTCCTGAGCGTGTGGTACATCCACAACCAGATGCGCAACAGCTCTGAGACCGACGGCATGGGAGAAATGGGCGACGTCCATTTCACTACCTCGGTTCCCGACTCGGTGCTCATCAACAGGCTGGCCAAGATGAATACGTTCATCAAGCTCCCGTACAACGAGACCGTGAGGAACTGGATGGTCCTTTACTCGGAGAAAATGCCCTTCAGGATGAGCCAGATGCTTGGTCTGTCCAAGTTCTACATGCCCATCTTCGAGGAGACATTCCGCAAGTACAACCTTCCCCTGGAGCTCAAGTATCTGTGCGTTATCGAATCGGCAATGAACCCCATCGCCGTTTCCCGCGCCGGTGCTGCAGGCATGTGGCAGTTCATGTACTCCACCGCCAGGCATTATGGCCTGCAGGTGGACTCCTACGTGGACGAGCGCCTGGATCCTTTCAAGGAGGTGGATGCCGCAGCGCGTCTTCTCCGCGACAACTATAACATCTTCCAGGACTGGAGCCTTGCCATATCGGCATACAACTGCGGCCCCGGAAACGTGAACAAGGCTATCCACAGGGCCGGCGGAAGCACCGATTTCTGGACTGTTTACCAGTATCTCCCCGCCGAGACCCGCGGCTACGTTCCCGCTCTTGTGGGCGCCATGTATGCGTTCTACTATGCAAAGGAATACGGCCTGGAGCCCGCCGTGGTTGAGATGCCCGCACACGTGGACACCTTCCACATCAACAGGAACCTGCATCTTCGCCAGGTGAGCGAAGTCCTTGGAATTCCCCTGGACGAAGTGCGCTCCCTTAACCACCAGTACTACCGCGACATCGTTCCCGGAAACCAGGGCACGCAGATCCTCCGTCTCCCCTACATGTTCAGCGCCCAGTTCACCCAGAAGCAGCAGGCCATCTACGCCCACAAGGCCGATGAGTACCTGAACGGCCAGGGCGGCATCAACCGCCAGAGCTCCGGTACCACCAGCACCGGCGGATATGCCCAGAGCAACAGCGGCACAACCGGCGGAAACACCGGTTACACAAGCGGCAGGTCCGGAAGCGGCAGAAGCAGCAGTGGAAGAAGCCACACCAGCTCAACCCGTCCCCAGCAGCAGTGGGTATACCACACTGTGAAGAGCGGCGAGAACCTTGGCAGAATCGCCAATAAGTACGGCACCACTGTTACGAACCTGAAGAAGTGGAACAACCTCTCCGGCGCCAACCCCATTATCCATCCGGGGCAGAAGCTTAAAGTTGGTAAAAGGTAGCGTAAACTGGAATTGATTATTAATCAATTAATTATAGAAACGGGGTGTGGCATTATTCCACACCCCTTTTTCATAACTTTCTGAATATCAATACAATCCATTTTACAGTTCAACCGTAATCTGGAACTTTAACGTTGGAACTGCGGAGTCTTTGCCGGCGACGCCGGCGCGGAATGCCGATTTGAGCCGGAATTGGCGGCGGCGCAGGGTGTGCGTAAGCAATAGCGAGATGGAGCGGCCGGAGCCGTAGCAGGCGGGGACTGAGAAGCCTCCGGGAATATCCCTTTCATATACATATATACGTGTCGCCCACGAGGATGTGCTGTACACTGTGCCGCGGAGCCAGATTTGGAAAGCCCCTGGAGCGTAGCCGAGTTCGCCGTACGAGAGGAATCCGGGGCCTTCGCACCAGGCACCATGCAGGCGCAGTTTAGCGGCAAGGACGCCGTCGGACAGGCCGATGTCGGAGCGCAGCTCGGCGCGGGCCGGTTCGTAGCTGCGCAGGCGTACGATTGCGCGAGTGTCCAGGCGCAGGAGGCTGTCCGGACGGAAGCCCCATGAAACGGTGAGTTTAAACTCCCGGCGCCGTGGATCCTTCTGAGGAATTGGCAGCAGTCGCAGCTGGGCCACGGCATCGACACAGTGACGCTTCTCGCTGCTTCCGAACCCGGTTTTCGCGGCAATTGGCACGTAGCCGCCACCACTGTATTTGAGCCCGGCCGCGGCGGAATACTCGCCGTATTTGCGTCCCGTCCAGGCCGATGGAAGGGCTGCCAGGCGCATGGCTCCGGTGAGGGTCGAGGACAGAGGCATGCGGGTGCCGGCAATTGCGGCGAAGGTGGGATGGGGAGATACACTCGCCCCCAGCCGGGGGACAGAGACGAACTGCCCGCCAATGGCGAACTCGCCGAAGAGGTCGGCTCCGCGGAGGCGCTGTTTGATATCCACGGAAGAGGTGAGGCGGCCCTGGGACGCGAGGAGATTCAGTCCATAACTGCCGGTGCGGCTAAGGGCCGATATGCGCCCGCCGTAGCCGGTCTCGGAGATGAAGGCCATCGAGTTCCACAACCCATGGGCATACTCTCCCGCAAAGCCGCGGTACGTTCCATCGCCGCTGAGCGACCAGGAAGGCGACAGTCCCCCGCCCCGCCTGGAGAATCCGTCGACGGTGGACATCTGATCCATGGAAAGTCCGCTCCAGAAGAGCAGGCCCTCGCCGTAGCGCAGGTTGAAGTTTCCGGCCAGAAAACGCCCGCCTGGATAGCTGCAGGAGGCAAAGAAGCTGCCTCCACCGCGGCCATCAAAATAATATCTTCGGGCATAACCGGCCTGAACTGCGTCGCCGCCATCGACAAGCATCTTCCCTGCAATACACTTAAGCTCCGCCCGGGCTATAGCCTTCACTCCGAGGCGCATTGTATCCTTCACGGCCTCCCCCGACCTGCGAGAGCTCTCGAACGACAGGAAGGGCTCAAGGATGCGCACTTTCTCGGTAGAGAATCCGTCCACAAGGGCCAGTTCCGCAGGCGAAAGGATGTCCCCGCAGCGGCGCCGGTAATCCTGCACCGTAGCTATCTGATAAGGTGTCAAAAGCGAAGCGAGCCTGCCTCCGTTTATACGCACGCGATGCAGGTGCAGGTATTCGAAATGGTCAAGCGCGTTCTGCTCCATTTCCTCGGCCGATGAGCATCCGCTCAGGGCGGCTGCCGCGTCCACCCAGTCCTGGGCCCGGGCCGAAAACGTGCAAATCAATACCAGTATGAGGGTCAACTTTTTCATCATCGGCCCTCAATGTAATCCATCTGATCGGCGAATCCAAGGAAAGTGGCCTTTGGGCCCTCAGATATTTATGTTTTTTATGCAGATTTAGTGTTTTTTTTGTATTTTTGTTACTTTAATAAAGAAATAATTTTGTACTCAAAATGGAAAAAGTCACTATCTACGACAAAAAGTTTGTCAAGTTTATCTCCCACCGGGATATCATATCGGCCATCGAGGCAGTAAGCCGCCAGGTAAACGAAGATTACTGCGAGGGGGAAGACATTCCTGTAGTACTGTGCGTCATGAACGGCGCCCTTCTTTTTGCAGGGGAACTCATCCAGAGACTTAACTTTCCACTTGAAATCAAGACAGTGAAGCTCGCCTCCTACGAAGGAACCGAGTCAAGCGGGAAAATCCGCGAGGTGCAGGGAATTCCCGGAAGCGTCAAGGACCGTCACGTCATCATAGTGGAAGATATCGTGGACACCGGCGCAACAGTAGAGTACTTATGCAATTCCCTTAAGGAGAAAGGTGCGGCCGATGTTAAAATCTGCACCATGCTCCTCAAACCGGAAATGTACGACCGCGACATTCCCCTGGACTATGTGGCCAAGGAAATCCCCAACCGCTTCATCGTGGGCTTCGGCCTGGATTACAACGAGCTGGGCCGCAACCTGAAAGACATTTATGTACTGGAATAAACCTATGAAATACTTTATCCTCTTCGGCCCTCCCGGCGCAGGCAAAGGAACCCAGGCCGCGTCGATGGTGGAAAACTACAATCTATGCCACCTCTCCACCGGGGCCCTTCTCCGCAGCGAAATCGCAGCTGGCACCCCTCTGGGCCTCAAGGCAAAAGCCCTCATCGAAGCCGGCAACCTGGTACCGGACGAAGTTGTTGAAGGCATGATCGCCTCCCGCTTCGCAAGCGCACCGGACGTGGCTGGCTTCCTGCTGGACGGCTTCCCCCGCACAATCGCGCAGGCGGAAGCCCTGGACAAGATGCTTCAGGAGCGCGGCGAGCAGGTAACCGCCGTGGTTTCCATCATGATTCCGGACCAAATGATCGCCCAGCGCATCGCACATAGGGCCACCATAGAAGGCCGTGCCGATGACGCCGCACCGGAAATCGTTCAGAACCGCATAGACACGTACCACCAAAAAACCGAACCGCTTATAGGCTTTTATCAGTCCGCCGGCAAATACCATGAGATCGACGGCACCGGCACTATCGAAGAGGTTGCCGGAAGGATATCGGCCCTGATGAACAAATTCTGATGCATCGAATCTTTCTACCCCTTTTCAGGTGGTTCAAGAGCCATAAGGTATTAATGCACGTGCTGCTTTGGGGCAGTTTCGCCCTCTTTGCAGCATTCGGCCTCCAGATCACCCTGGAAGAGGACATTATCAAGCTCCTTCCCCGCGAGGCAACCAACAACGAACTGGCATTCAGCCAGATAGAGATAAAGGACAAAACCTTTATCCAGATAACGTCGCGGGACCCTGAGAATCCGGCCAGCCCGGAGGACCTTGGCGACGCCATGGAGGAATTCTGCGGAAAACTCCAGGCGGCCGACAGCGATGGCAAATACATCAGGGGAATCCTTCATACCCTGGACATCGGCCTTGCGCTTGACGCAATGGATTTCGGCCTGGCGCATCTGCCCGCATTCGTGGACACTGCTTATTATGCCGGAATCCTGGAGGCCATGGAGCCCGCCGCCGTGGATTCCATGATGGCGGAAAACTACAAGACAGTGATGTCCGACATGACCGGCACTTTAAGCCAGCTGGCCGCAATGGACCCCATCGGCGTACGGAATGTAGTCCTGAAGGAACTCTTCCCTGAGGGTATGGGCGCGCTTGGCGGTTATTCAATAGTGAACGGCCACCTGATGTGCCCGGACAAGACAGTCGCCCTGGCGTTCCTCACCCCGGCGTTCAGCTCCACGAATTCCGGCATTGCCACGCGTTTCATGAAGGTGCTTAACAAGGTGAAGAGCGAGTTTGAGGCGGAGCATCCGGACATGAAGGTGTACACTCACGGAGACGTGATGACAGGCGTGTCCAACTCGTCCACGATGAAAACGGACCTTGCCCTCACCGTGGGCATCTCTTTCCTGATCATCCTGCTCATTATCCTCTTCAGTTTCCACCGCTTCTCGTTCGTGCTGCAGCAGATAATGCCCGTGGTATACGGCACATTCTTCTCGCTTGCATGCATGTACTGGATAAAGGGATATATGTCGCTCATGGCATTAGGCATCAGCGCCCTTGTATTGGGTGTTGCCATCAGCTATTGCCTGCATGTACTTATTCATTATTATTATGTAGCGGATACGGAGGCAATGCTGAGGGATGAATCCACGCCCGTGTTCCTGGGTTGCCTCACCACCATCGGCGCATTCCTGGGCCTTCTTTTCACGGAGAGCGACCTTCTCCGCGACTTCGGCCTTTTCTCCACTTTCGGCCTCATCGGCAGTACCCTTTTCGCCCTGATCTTCCTCCCCCACTTCCTTGATCCTTCGCAGATCAAATTCAAGCGCAGCCACGGCTTCCCGCTGGTGGAGAAGATCAACAGCATGCCCTGGGACAGGAATCTGTGGGTAATAATCATCCTGCTTGTGGTAATCACCGTCGGCCTTGTACTGTCGCCCAAAGTGAAGTTCGACAGCGACCTCCGCAACTTGAACTACGACAAACCGGAATATCTGGCCAGTGCGCAGCTCTACAATGAGAAGAATGCCGATGGCGCCACGCACCTTTACTTCGCCGCGCATGACGAAGAATCGCTGGACAAGGCCCTAATGTACAACGACGGCCTGTCTATTGCGCTGGATTCGCTTAAGGCCAGCGGACTGGTAAAGGGCTACTCCCCCATCGCCAAGCTCCTGCTTGTGCCTCAGAGCGTACAGGAAGAGAGAATCGCGGCGTGGAAGGAGTTCTGGAACCCGCAAAGGGTTGCGGCGCTGGACAAGCAGCTCAGGGCATCGGCAAAGGCACATGACCTTCCGGCCGATTTCGCGCAGCCGTTCATCGCCCTGCTCACCCAGGATTATGAGCCCGGCAGCCTGTACGAGAGCGGAATAGTCCCTCCCGGCCTCATGAGCAATTACGTAGAACAACAGGAAAGCGGCAGGTATATGGTCTTCACCGACGTTGCCTTCGACATGGCCGATAAGGACAAGGTTATCAAGGCACTGGTGGCGGAGCCCAACGTGCTCGTGATCGAACCGTTCTATTACTGCCGCGACATGGTGGAAATCATCCACGACGACTTCAACACCACACTGCTCATATCGTCCATATTCGTGCTCCTGGTGCTGCTCATCTCGTTCCGCAACATCTGGATCGCGCTGCTGGCCTTCCTGCCAATGGGAATCAGCTGGTATGTGCTGCAGGGCTATATGGCACTCTTCGGCCTGGAATTCAACCTCATAAACATAGTTATTTCCACCTTCATCTTCGGTATCGGCGTAGACTACAGCATCTTCGTGATGGAAGGCCTGCTGTCGGAAGCCCGGGAAGGTGTGAACAATAAACTCGCATACCACAAGGTGGCCATCGTCTTCAGCGCCATGGTGCTGGCGATTGTGACGTTCTCTCTGATATTCGCCACGCATCCTTCGCTCAAGAGCATCGGCTGGATAACCCTCATCGGCATGGCCTCCACCATTTTGATAACCTATTCGCTGCAGCCTTACGTATTCCGCCGTCTGGCAAAAATACCCTACTTCCGCCGCAGCTTCCGCATACCATGAACCTGAACGCAGACCTGTACCTTAACCTAATCCGCGGAGGAGCCGCAAAGCTCGCAGAGAACCGCGAGACCATTAACAACCTTAACGTTTTCCCCATTCCCGACGGCGACACCGGCGACAACATGCTCATGACCATCCAGGCCGGCTGCGAGGCGGCTGAAAGCGGCCTGGGATCGATGGCCAATGCCGTGGCCCACGGAATGCTCCTGGGCGCGCGCGGCAACTCCGGAGTTATCCTGTCGCGCATATTCGCGGGCATGGCCAAGGGATTGAACGGTGTGGAAGAGGCCGATATAAACGCTTTCGTGGCCGCCATGAAAGCCGGCGTCACGGAAGCCTACCAGGCCGTGGCCCAGCCCGTGGAGGGAACCATCCTCACCGTGTTGCGTGAGGGTGTCGATGCCGCCCAGGGCGCAGGCTCCATTGAAGAATTCTTCGACCGCCTGATAGAAGCCATGGACGTTTCCCTGGAGCACACCCCGGAACTTCTGGACGTGCTCAAAAAGGCCGGCGTGGTGGATTCCGGCGGTGCCGGCCTCGTGTGCATCGCCGAGGGCATGCGCGCCGCGCTCCACGGGGAATACGCGGATGTCATTTCGACCGGAGCCGCAGGCGTAGCGGAGAAATCTCATGCCATAGACTTTAATGCCTTCACCGAAGACAGCGTCCTCGAATTCGGCTACTGCACGGAATTCATCCTCCGCCTGCAGCGCTGCAAAATCGAAAAGCCTGTCATTTCGAGCGAAGGCGAAGCCGTAGTCGAGAAATCTCTCGAAAACTTCGACGAAAGCGTCATCCGCACATATCTGGAAGGCGTTGGCGATTCGCTGGTATTCTTCCGCGACGGTTCCATAATCAAGGTGCACGTGCACACGATGGATCCCGGCGCCGTTTTGAGCAAGTGCCGGCAGTGGGGCGAATTCCTCACCATCAAGGTGGAGAACATGACCCTCCAGCATCACGAGAACAAGATGGACCAGCGCTTCAAGCGTCAGCGCAAAGCCATGGGCATCGTCTCCGTAGCCACGGGAGAAGGCCTCACCGCAACTTTCCGAGATATGGGGGCCGATGTGGTAATCGCCGGCGGCCAGACCATGAATCCGCCCGTGGAAGCCTTCCTGAAGGCCTTCGACGAAGTATCGGCCGATGTGATCCTGGTGCTCCCCAACAACAGCAATATCCTTCTCACGGCACAGCAGGCCGCGAAACTCTATAAGGATTCCCGCGTGGAGGTTATCCCCACCCACAGTCTTGGCGAGGGCTACTTCGCCATGGCCAACATGGATGCGGAGGCCGACATCGACACGCTTGTGGCCAGCATGACGGAGGCTGCTTCCACCGTTACCACTGGCCAGGTATCCGTAGCCATCCGCGACTGCGCAGAGGGCAAGACAGGCGATTATCTTGGCCTCAGCGGCAAGGAAATCCTCTGCGGCTCCCCTTCCAGGCTGGAGGCGGCATCGGCACTCGCTGCCAAACTGGATGCTTCATCGGCCGATATCCTCCTCATTTTCCGCGGTCTGGACGCCCCCTCCGACGAGGCCGAGCAGCTGCGCGCTTCACTTGAAAAATCCTGCCCCATGACCGAGGTCATCCTCATCGACGGAGGGCAGCCCGTATACGATTATATCTTGGTATTATGCTAAAACTCTACACCGATTCCGACACCGACGTAACCCCAAAAGTGGCTGCACAGCACGGCTACTCCGGTTACATTTCCATGCCCTACAGCGTGGACGCAAAGACTATTTATCCCTACGTTGATTTCGAGACCTTCGACTGCCACGGCTTCTACGAAATGCTTCGCGGCGGAGTTCTCCCCACCACCAGTGCAATTTCCAAAGAACGCTACGTAGAGTATTTCGAGAAAGATTTTGCCGACGGGAATGACATATTGTATGTGCACTTCTCCCGCGCGATGACCGCAACCTTCGACGCAATGGACCAGGCTATAGCCGAGCTCAAGGCCAAATACCCGGGCGTGCGTTTCGAGGAAATCGACTGCAAGGGCATCACCACTATCTGCTACCCTATCGTCTGCAAGGCCGGAGACATGGCGCTCGCCGGCAAGAGCCTTGACGAGATCCTTGCCTGGGCCCGCGAGGACGTGGATCACTGGGCAATGTATTTCTTTGCCGATGACCTCAAGTTCTTCCGCCGCAGCGGCCGTGTGAGCGGTATCGCCGCCACCATGGGCACACTCATCGGCCTCCGCCCCATCATCTACATGTCCCCTGAAGGCAAGATGGTATCCAAGGGCACTGAGAAAGGCCGCGCCAAGGCAATGAACCGCCTGATGAACGAAGTGCTTGAGAAGGGCCTTGACGTGAAGGAGAACGGCCTCTATATCGGCCATACCGATGCTCCCGAGTTCGCCCGCCAGCTTGGCGACATGCTTCGCGAAAAGCTCGGCGCCGACCTCCCGATAACCTTCGTGGAGTGCAACCCCACCGCCGGCAGCCACGCCGGCCCCAACGGCGTGGGCGTGTGCTTCCACGCCAAAGAACGCTGATCGGCCCCCGCAATCACCTGGCGTCTTTGTCCCTGGGGCGTGAAATGCATCTCGCTGAGTTTCAGCGACTTACCGATTCCTAGTCCGGCCCGCAGCCGGACTGGTTTTGCGTAACTGCCTCATTCCCAGCCACTTCCATTTCACGGCGAAATCGGCTTCAAAGAATAACGTGCAGGCATTGTGGGAACCGGGCAACATCGGCACTCAAAATTGCTGAGAAGGTATTGCGAAAAAACCTGCGATTTCGTAAATTTGCGAATCTAAAACGTGTGCACCTATGCTTCAGATCTATTGCAAAAACACCGGTACAACCCTTAAGTATCCGGAGGGAGTGTCGCTCCTGAACATGCTGGACGATTTTCAGTTCGAGAGGCCGTATCCAATCGTGTCGGCCAAAGTGAACAACGTGTCGCAGGGTCTGAAGTACCGTGCATACCAGAGCAGGGATATCGAGTATATCGACATCCGGGACGCGAGCGGGATGAGAGTGTACACCCGCTCGCTCTGTTTTTTGCTGAGCAAGAGCGCTACGGACGTGTTCCCCGGCAGTGACGTGTATATGGAACACCCCATCTCGGGCGGCATCTTCTTCCACGTAAAGAAGGAAGACCGTTCCCCGTTGACGGAGGAAGATCTCCAGAAGCTTAAGGAGCGCATGAAGGAAATCGTTGCCAAGAACATCCCCTTCCACCGCTACGACGTGCACACGGACAAAGCCATCAAGGAATTCTCCCGCAAGGGTTTCGACGACAAAGTGAAGCTCCTGGAAACCAGCGGGGAAATCTACACGGACTATTACACGCTGGGAGACACGCCGGACTACTATTACGGCAAACTGGTCCCGTCCACCGGCTATCTCACCACCTGGGATATCCAGATTTATTACGACGGCCTCCTGCTCCGTATCCCGGACCGCAACAACCCCAATGAACTTGTACCGTTTGAAGACCAGCCAAAGACATTCGCAATGTTCGACGAAATGCTCAACTGGAACAAGATCATGGGCCTTAACACGGTGGGAGACGTTAACCATGCCTGCCAGAACGGCCAGGCCAGCGAACTAATCCAGATAGCGGAAGCCCTTCAGGAGAAGAAGATCGTCCAGATAGCTGAGGAAATCTATCGCCGCTTCCACGCGGAGAATCCCGTGAAGGTTGTTCTCATCACCGGGCCGTCATCGTCCGGTAAAACCACTTTCTGCAAGAGGCTCTCGCTGCAGCTGAAAGCCTGCGGTCTTAAGCCGCTTTCAGTATCGACCGACGACTATTTCGTGAACAGGGTGGACACCCCCAAGTTCCCGGACGGCAGCTACGATTTCGACAATTTCGAAACCGTAGACCATGCCCTGATGGAGAGCGACATCATCAAGATGATCGAGGGAGAAGACGTTTCGGTGCCGGAATTCAACTTCGTCACCGGCCTGAGGGAATACAACGGCAAGCACATCAAACTTGGTCCCAGCAGCGTTCTCCTCATCGAAGGCATTCACGCGCTGAACCCCGGCCTCACGGACAAGATTCCGGAAAGCGCCAAGTTCCGCATCTTCATCAATACTCTCACGGGCACCCTCCTGGACAACCACAATTCCATCCCCACGAGCGACAACCGTCTGCTGCGCCGCATCGTCCGCGACTATAACAAAGGCGCGTTCACCGCACGCCAGTCCATAAGCCAGTGGCCCAACGTATGCGCCGCGGAAGACAAGTGGATTTATCCCTATCAGGAAATGGCCGATGTCATGTTCAATTCGGCATACCTCATCGAGTTCGCGGTTATGCGCAACCACGCGGAGCCCATCCTCGGCAGCGTTCCCAAGAACTGCCCGGAATACAGCGAGGCCCACAGGCTGCTGCATTTCCTGAATTATTTCACTCCGGTACCTGACAAGGAGATTCCCGCCACCTCACTGCTCCGTGAGTTCCTTGGCGGTTCCAGTTTCAATTTTTAGCCGGCCGATTATCCACCTTGCCAGTAGACCCATAAGGGTGCCGACGGCAAGGCCGAAAAGCATACCTGCGAGGATATCTCCCAGGTAATGCATCGCCATGAACACGCGGCTCAGGGAAACGAGGGCGGCCCAGACAAATATGCCGATTATATAATACACGGACACTCCGCCCTTCTTGCTGGCAAACCCCAGTGTCGATGCCATTGCAAACGCAAACGTATTGGCCGCGTGCGCGGAAAAGAATCCGTATTTGCCGCCCTTTGCTAGAGGGCACCAGAGCCCTTGTTCCAGCATCTCAGGGGTGTGGCAGGGCCTGAGGCGCATCACGGACGATTTTACTAAATTGGCAATCTGATCGGTGAGAACCACCGTTAATATAAGCGATACCAGCACAACCAGCGCCCGTTTCCAGCCCAGGTTCCTGAACAGGAAAAACACTATTACGGCATATAAGGGAAACCAGATACGGACGTTCGAAAAGAGCATCCATATCTGGTCGCTGAACGGGCTGTGAAGGCTGTTTAGCCACAGCGTAGCCTGTTGGTCAAGCTGTATGAGGGAAGCGCAAATCACCTTGTGAGCGCTTTCCAGAGCATTTCCTTAAGGTCCTGAAGGCCGGTGCCTGCCACAGAAGAAATGAACACGTGAGGGACATCGGCCGGCAGTTTCTTCTCAATCTTGGAGAGCAGTTTGTCATCGGCAATGTCGCACTTGGTGATTGCCAGCACGCGGTCCTTCACCAGGAGCTCCGGGTTGTACTCCTTGAGCTCCTTTAGCAGCACCTTGTATGCCTTGGCCACATCGGGCTCGTCGCAGGCCACCATGAACAGCAGCACCGAATTGCGCTCGATATGGCGCAGGAACCGTGTGCCGATGCCTTTACCCTCATGCGCGCCCTCGATGATGCCGGGGATATCGGCCATAACGAAGGACCTGTCGTCGTGATACCGGACGATGCCGAGGTTCGGCTCCAGTGTGGTGAATGCGTAGTTGGCGATTTTTGGCTTTGCCGATGTTATGGAGGCGAGGAGGGTCGATTTTCCCGCGTTGGGGAAGCCCACCAGGCCCACATCGGCAAGGACTTTAAGCTCCAGGATGAACCACCCTTCCTGGCCTTCCTCGCCGGGCTGGGCATAGCGGGGAGTCTGGTTGGTGGCCGATTTGAAATGGTCGTTGCCCCAGCCCCCGCGGCCGCCCTGGCACAGGATATACTCCTGGCCGGGCTCCACGAGTTCCTGGATTACCTGCTCGGTTTCCGCATCCTTCACGACTACGCCCTGGGGCACTTCCAGCACGATATCGGCCCCGTTCTTGCCTTTGCGAAGGCCGAAGCTTCCGGGGTCTCCGTGCTCCGCCCTCACCACCTTGCGGTAGCGAAGATGGATAAGCGTCCACAGCTGCGGGTTCACTCTCAGAATGATATGGCCGCCCCTGCCGCCGTCTCCGCCGTCAGGCCCGCCCTTGGGCACATACTTGGCCCTGTGCAGGTGCATACTGCCCGCACCCCCGTGCCCGCTGGCACAGAAGATCTTTACGTAGTCTATGAAGTTGGATTCTGCCATACTAGAAGTTTATGGTTAAGCCCATTCCGGCTGCGGGCTTTCCGTTATGAGTGATTGCCAGGCTGGGGGCGAAATTCATATCGATTGCGCTCCTGCGGCCGATCTGGTCCTGATAGTACATGTTCTTGACCTTGGCAATGTGGTTTGCATCGATGCTGGACCAGATGGCAAGACCCAGATCCAACGCAGTCGTTATTCCTATAATCCATGCATCGGTCTGTCCCTTTTCCCTGTTGCTCCACTGAATAGTGTTGTTGTCAGTATCGATTAACAGCTGCTTTCCCAAATCCTCGAAAGTGTCCTCGATAACGCTTGCGCATACTACACTGCCGCCGAAGAAAGCGAGACCGCGCCACGTTTCACCGGAGAGCATCTGTCCCACGCCCGGAACAAAGAACGACCAGGTGGCACTCAGCCCAGGGCTGTACGGATCAACCTGCGAAGGCAGATAGTCCTTATAATTGTAAGTTTTCTTGATGTCTTTGTACTTTGCGCCGCCGATGTACTGAGCATTGGCTGCAACGGGCAGAAGTGCCACAACGAGAATTAAAATAATGCGTTTCATAGTTTGTTTTTTTGCTCCACAAAGATACGAATAATTTTTCTTGTTATAGCCGTGAAATGGAAGTATCTGTGCCTGAGGCAGTTACGCAAAACTAGTCCGGCTGCGGGCCGGACTAGGAATCGATAAGTCGCTGAAACTCAGCGAGATGCATTTCACGCCCCGATGGCTTGTATTATCAAATCTTTATTCCGACCTTTGCTAAACGAAAACAGTTATGGACTATGTATTAAACGTAGCCGTTTTTGTTATGAAAAAACGAACTGTTTTCAATGGTATTATCAACCACTGCTGCCAAAGGGCCGCCGGACTTGAAGTCCTTTTTTATTCACTCAGTGATTTCCTCGTGTTTTATACCATAGTTTCCGTGATGGTACGGAAGTTTATGGTTAAACTAGTGTCTCTGTGCCTGATGTATGACCATTTCCATATGTCAGTCATAACGCGCAATGCAAAGCAACTGTCAAAGTTCATGTTTGCGTGCACATGGACATATGCTAAAGAAATGAATCCCGTGTGCCACCGGAAAGGAGACCTTTTTCAGCACTCTTTCAAAAGTTCAGTAAAAAGAGGAGATAAAAAGGCCCGAAGCAATATCATTTACCTGGCTAATAATCCGGTGGAAAGAAAGATGGTGAAAAAGGCTGAAGAATACAGATGGAATTTCCTTGCCTATTACCTCAGCGATCACCCATTCTCCAAACCGCTTGTAATCCGGGATTCATCCTGGCCGATGAGAAAGGCCATTCAAGAAGTCAAGAGCCATTATGCTGCGGGTCGATATCTTAATTATACCGTACTCAAACGGATATCATCCCCTCTCAACCGAATGGAGCAGGAACAACTGACGGATTTTATAATAAGTACGTATAAAACAATTGATTATGAATATGCTATCCGATTTTTCGACTCATATGAGGACATGATAACTGCAATCCATGCCGATACAGGAAGTGAGTACGACCTCAATGAAATATTTATTGGAAAGTCCGATGAGTACTATCCACGTCTGGTGAATCTAACGCTTAAACAGACAGGATTGAAGGACATTCATGATGTGTTGGGCCTGCCGGAAAAAGAACGTTATGACTTATTCGACTACTTGATACTCAAAACAGAGGCCGATCCGCGGCAAATCGCTGCATTCCTGCGGATTAAAGTTACATTTAACCCGAAAGACCGTGAAATGGAAGTGGCTGGGAATGAGGCAGTTACGCAAAACTAGTCCGGCTGCGGGCCGGACTAGGAATCGGTAAGTTGCTGAAACTCAGCGAGATGCATTTCACGGGGCAAACGCGCCGTGCCGATCTCGGGGGAAATAACCGCGGGGAAGACACAGGGCCTATTACAGGTGTGGCAGTCCAATCAGAGCGCGGGGAGCACTTTTTCCATGCGGGTGCCGCGGGAGCCTTTGACAAGGACGGTGCAGCCGGTGATGGGGTGCGCGGCGAGGTGGGCGGCAAGGGCGTCGGAAGTGTCGAAGAAGCGAGGAGATTTCTCGACTTCGCCTTCGGCTTCGCTCGAAATGACAATGCTGTCATCTGGACCAAGGCCCTCCGGGCCGCGCGGAGAGATTTCATCCGCGGCCTTGCGGAATTCCGCGCCGACGAGGCACACGCAGTCAAGGCCCATGCCGGCGAGCCTCTTCAGCACGGCGGCGTGTTCCGCAACGGAATCTGCGCCCAGTTCGCGCATTTCGCCAAGGAGGGCGGCGCGGGGGCCGGACATGGCGGCCAGGTTGTCCAGGGCAACGGCCATGGAGGAGGGATTGGCGTTGTAGGCGTCCTCGATTATGGTGTTGGAGCCGCTGCGGACGAGCTGCGAGCGGTTCATCGAGGGTTCGTAGGCGGCAACGGCCGCGAGGGCATCGGCAAGTGATACCCCGAAATGCCGGCCGACGGTTATGGCTGCCATCACGTTGGTGGCGTTGTAGGCGCCCACGAGGCGGGTTTCCAGCAATCGGCCTTCCACAACCATCCTCAGGTAGGGCTCATCGGCCGATGCCGGAAGGACGCGGACCGAGTCTCCATCCACGCCATAAGGGACGATGGAAAGGTGACGGGCCGATGCCATCTCCATCAGGTCCTCGCTGCAGGTGTTGACGAACGCGGTGCCGTCGTGCTCCGACAGCCAGTCGTACAGACGCCCCTTGGCATGCTTCACGCCCTCGAACGAGCCGAAGCCTTCCAGATGCGCCTTGCCTACATTGGTGATTAGGCCGAACGAAGGCTGCGACACCCATGTTAGGGCCGATATGTCCTCCGGGTGATTTGCGCCCATCTCCACCACGGCGATATCGGCATCCTCCCCTATCGACAGCACCGTGAGCGGCACTCCGATGTCGTTGTTCAGGTTGCCCTTTGTGGCGGCCACGCGGAAATTCACGCCCAGCACCTCGCGGATAAGCTCCTTGGTGGTGGTTTTGCCGTTGGTGCCGGTTAGGCCGATGACGGGGATCCGCAGCTGGCTGCGGTGATATGCAGCGAGCTCCTTGAGGGTTTGTAATGTATCATCAACCAGAATGAATCGGCTATCGGCCGATTCTGCTGATGATACAATACAGTATGAAGCCCCTGCCTCAAGGGCTTTCAAAGCATAAGCGTTGCCGTCGAAATTTTCGCCTTTCAGGGCCACGAAGATTTGGCCGGGCTCTATTGTGCGGGAGTCCGTATTCACTCCCTTGGAGGCCTTCCAGAGGCCATACAACTGCTCTATACTCATTTCTTGCCGGTGCTGCCGAATCCGCCGGCGCCGCGGTCTGTGCTTTCCAATGATTCAACCGGTTCCCATTCCACAGTCTCGTGCTTGGCCACAACCATCTGGGCGATCCTCTCCCCCGGGACAATCCGGAAGGGCTCCTGCGAAAGATTCACAAGAATCACCTTGATTTCCCCGCGGTAATCCGCGTCTATGGTTCCGGGAGTGTTAAGAACGGTGATACCGTGCTTTGCCGCAAGGCCGCTGCGCGGGCGGACCTGCGCCTCGAATCCCTTGGGAAGGGCGATGTACAGGCCGGTGGGAACCAGGGCCCTCTGCAGGGGCTCCAGCGTAAGGGGCTCTTCAATGTTGGCCTTGAGATCCAGCCCTGCCGACTGCTCTGTGGCATACTCCGGAAGGGGCCAGGCCGAACGGTTGATAACGGAAACTTTCATGCTATTTAGGTGCAATTCTGTACAGGAAACCCGCAATTATGGCAAAGAGCACATTGGGCATCCATATCGCAATGTACGCAGGCAGCGTGTCCGTAATGACGAACATCTTGCTGAACTGCATGAACAGGATATAACTGAAGCCGAGGGCAATGCCCAGGGCGATATTCCATCCAATGCCTCCGCGCCGTTTCTTGGTGGAGAGCGACACGCCGATGATGGTGAGGATGATTACCGATATCGGCATGGAGAACCTGGTATTCCTCTCTATCTGGGCGTCGCGCACATTGGCATCGCCCCTGTCCACCTGCGTCTTGATAAGGGCGTTAAGCTCCGCCTCGTTCAGCCGCTCTATGGTGTGCTCGTTGCGGTAGAAGTCATCGACAGTAAGGCTTATGGTGGTATCCCTCTGCTTGCCGCTGGTTATATGGTCCTCCAGGCCTTCGCCGTATTCGCGGATTATCCAGTTCTTGAGTTTCCAGCTTCCGGTGAGGCTGTCCCACTGGGCGCTTTCCGCCGACAGCTTGGACACGAGATGGTCCTCCGAGATATGCTCCAGCGTGAAATTGTACGCCGTATTGTTCCAGCTGCTGAAGGATTCCACGTACACGAAGTTGTTGTCTTCCAGCTTATAATGCACATCGTGCCCGGCCTTCACCTTTGCCCGCTTTATGTATTTCTGTTCAAAATCCACCCTCACGCCGTTTGCCTTTGGAATAACCCAGAGGCCCAGACCCAGTGACAGTACGGCAATGAGGACTGCCGATATCATATACGGCACCATGAGCCTGTGGAAACTGGTGCCCGTGCACAGGATGGCGATGATTTCCGAACGCTGCGCCATCTGCGATGTAAAGAAAATCACCGTAAGGAACACGAACATGGAACTGTACATGTTCATGAAATACGGGATGAAGTTCAGGTAGTACTTGAAAGCGATTTCCTTGAGCGGAGCCTCCGTGCGCACGAAATCGTCGATCTTCTCCGAAATGTCGAAGATAATCACGATGCCGATGATGAGCAGCAGCGAGATGAAGAAAGTAGCCAGGAACTTCTTTATTATGTACCAGTCCAGTCTCTTGAGTATCATAGGCGCTGCATGAGTTTAGGTACGGCCCGCTCTTTCCAGGCGCTGAAATCTCCCGCCTCGATGTGCTGCCGGGCAACACGCACCAGATCCAGATAGAAAGCAAGATTGTGCTGCGAAGCCAGCATGGCCCCGAACATCTCGCCTGCGATGAACAGATGGTGCAGATATGCCTTTGTATAATATGTGTCGATGTAGGAAGCCCCATCCGGGTCGATGGGAGAGAAATCCTCCTTCCATTTGGCGTTGCGCATGTTCATCACCCCGTTCCAGGTGAAGAGCATGCCGTTGCGGCCGTTGCGGGTGGGCATTACGCAGTCGAACATGTCGATGCCGCGGGCGATGCCTTCCAGTATGTTGGCGGGAGTTCCCACCCCCATGAGATAGCGGGGCTTGTCCTGCGGAAGGAGAGGGCATGTAACCTCCAGCATCTCGTACATCTTCTCCGTGGGCTCCCCTACCGCCAGGCCGCCGATGGCGTAGCCGCCGCGATTGGGGCCGTCCAGGCTTAAGGCGTGCTCAACCGCCTTGCGCCTGAGCCCGGGATACACGCATCCCTGGATTATGGGGAACATCGTTTGTCCGTAGCCGTACAGGGGCTCTGTTTCGTCAAAGCGCTTTGCGAAGCGCTCCAGCCAGCCCTGAGTGAGCTTGAGCGACTTTGCCGCGTATTTTTCATCTGCATCTCCGGGACAGCATTCATCCAGGGCCATGATAATATCGGCCCCGATTATTCGCTGGGTGTCCACATTATTCTCCGGGGTGAAGGTGTGCCTGCTGCCGTCGATATGAGAAGCGAAACGGCATCCCTCCGGGGTGAGTTTTCTGATGGGCGCAAGGGAAAATACCTGGAATCCGCCGGAATCCGTCAGGATCGGCCCGTCCCAATGCTCAAATGAGTGAAGGCCGCCGGCTTCCTTAAGAATCTGAAGACCGGGCCTGAGATACAGATGATAAGTATTGCCCAATATTATGCTGGCCCCTATGTCTTCCCTGAGGTCTCTGTGGAAGACGCCCTTGACCGAACCAACGGTACCCACAGGCATGAAAACGGGGGTGCGGATTTCTCCGTGATCCGTTTTGATTATGCCTGCCCGGGCGCCGCTTTGGGGGTCTGTGGCCGTCTTTTTAAAAGAGAACATCAATTCTTGTTTTATTCCTACAAATGTAGGAATTTTTTCGTACATTTGCACAATTGAGTTAAACTAAACAGGATTATGGCAATCAAAATCAAACCAATTTCCATCAGGCTCATCATCATGAACTTCCTGCAGTATGCAGTATGGGGAGCCTATCTCACTGCCATGGGCAGCTTTATCGGTTCTGCCGGTATGGGAAAACAGGTGTGGCTGTTCTATGCCTCCCAGGGATTCGTGTCCATTTTCATGCCCGCCCTCATGGGTATCGTGGCCGATAAATGGATTCAGGCGCAGAAGACACTTGCCATCTGCCATGGCCTCGCCGCCGTATTCATGATAGCCCTGGGCGTATACGCAATGGGCAATACGGAGGTGCTCCAGAACGCCCGCGGCATCCACTACTACTCCACCACGCCGGGCTTCAGCTTCGCCGTGTTCTATGTGCTCTATCTCCTCAGCGTCGCTTTCTACATGCCCACGATTGCCATCTCCAACTCAGTGGCGTACAAGTGCCTGGAAAACGAAGGCATGGACACAGTGAAGGACTTCCCTCCCATCCGCGTATTCGGCACAATCGGCTTCATCTGCGCCATGCTGTTCGTGAACTTCATGAGGGATCCCAACAACTTCCGCTTCCAGCACAGCTATTGGCAGTTCCTCACTTCCGGCGCCCTTGGCCTCATCCTTTGCGCATACGCATTCTTCCTGCCCAAGTGCCCTGTCAAGCAGGGTGCCGATGACGGAACAATCATGGACAAGCTGGGCCTTTCCGCCTTCAAGCTGTTCAAGAGCCGCCAGTTCGCCATCTTCTTCATCTTCTCCATGCTCCTGGGTGCATCCCTGCAGATTACAAACGGCTATGCCAACATGTACATCTCCTCATTCAGGATGATCCCCGAATTCAAGGCCACCTGGGGCGCACAGAACGCCAACGCGCTCATCTCCCTGAGCCAGGTGTCAGAGGTGCTGTGCATCCTGCTCATCCCGTTCTGCATGAAGAAATTCGGCATCAAGAAAGTTATGCTCATCGCCATGTTCGCGTGGGTGTTCCGCTTCGGCTTCTTCGGCCTGGGCAACCCCGGCGGCGGCGTATGGCTGTTCGTCCTCAGCTGCATCGTTTACGGCGTAGCGTTCGACTTCTTCAACATCTCCGGTTCCCTCTACGTTAACCAGAACACAGACAAGAGCATCCAGAGCAGCGCCCAGGGCCTGTTCATGCTCATGACCAACGGTCTTGGCGCCTCCATCGGCACCTGGGCCGCCGGCAAGGTTGTGAACCACTACGTAATGGAGCCCATGCGTATCCTGCGCGAGAATCCCGCAGCAGACGTTGCCACTCACTGGGACACCGCCTGGTACATCTTCGCGGCCTACGCATTCCTTGTGGGCTTCCTCTTCATGATCCTGTTCAAGGATCCGGAGAAACAGAAGAAAGCAGCGGCGTAAGCGCTGCCACTATTGAAAAAGTCCGGCTCGTAAGCGAGTCGGACTTTTTTGGGTTTGTGGTGCGCCTTCAGGTCCATTTCTTGGACCGGAAGGAGCATTACTCCTTAATCTCCACCCCAATAGGATAGAAGAATTCCGGAATCTTGCAAGAGACTTTAATCCACTCGATGGGATTGTAATCGCACATCACTACCGTAAGGTTCATGTTCTTGCTCAAATCCATCTTCGTGAGGAAATTGGAAGTGCACACAAGAACGCTCAGGTCCCGGCATTCCTTAAGATTCAGGTTCGACAGCTTATTGTTCGAGCAGCATAACTGCCTGAGGAACATCTGCCCGCTCATATCAAGGTTGGAGAGATCGTTGTTGGAGCAGATGATTGTTTTAAGTCCGTTTATCGGAAGAGTAAGAAACTTGATTTGATTATTGTTGCACACAAGCTCCTGCAATATGATATTCTCTGCAAGGTCAAGGCTGATAAGGTCGTTATAGCCGCATGACAACACCTCCAGTTCCATGTTTTTGCTCAGATCCAGGACATTGAATTTATTGTTGTCGCACTTTAGCGTGTGCAGGTGAGTACTGGCGGAGAGATCCAACGAGGTAAGCTGATTGTCGGCGCAAGATAAGCTGTAGAGCTGATTCGCGCTTAAATTAAGGCTGGTGAGACGGTTCCTGTCGCAATTCAAAGTGCCCAGATTCTCAAGGCCGGACACATCCAGGAGGTACAGTTTGTTGCCGGCGCAGGACAATTCCATCAATCGGGAACTGCTCAAACGGATATCTGTGAGATAATTATTGTCGATATTCAGGGTCTCCAACTGCTCATTCATGCTTATGTCGATGGACCTCAATTGATTATTGTCCAGATTCGCGGATGTCAGCTTCCCATTGTAGAATAAACTGATATTTGCGAGTTCATTGCCGGAGAGCGTAAGGAACTGCAGTTCACTGTTATTGCGAAGGTCGATTGAGGTGAGCTTGTTGTTTCTGGCAACAAGAGAGGTGAGAGCATGATTTGCCGCGATGTCCAGGTAAGTTATCCGGTTATCCGAGCAGTCCAGAATGAGAAGGTCGGGATTGTATCCCACTTCAATGCTTTCCAGAAGATTGCCGGCACATTCCAGGGAAATGAGGTTGGAATTCCTGGCAACCGCAACTTCGGTAAGTTTATTATTATCGCAGTTGAGATACCTTAGAGCGGAACATCCGCTCACTTTCAAGGAAGTAAGACTGTTGTCCTGGCACTGAAGCGCCTCAAGATGCTCCATGGATCCGAGTCTCAGATCAGTGAGTTTGTTATCAGAGCAATACAGATAAACGAGATTGCTGAAACATTCTATGCCTCTCAGTGACTTTATACCCAAACCGTATATTTCAAGTGAATACACCTGGGAGGCCTCATCAACTGAAACTTTACCGTCATGGTCGGAATCGAATTTTTCGTAGCAGTAGGCTTTGAAGATTTCATCGTTCATCATTGCGCACACATCATCGACATCCACAGGCCTGGGGCTGAATGAGCACAGCACACAGAATGATGACAGCAGGAGCAGGATCTTTTTCATGATTTATCAGTTTAAATGCTTGTTATTTCCACAAATATAAGATTAATCCCGGAAACTGCAAAGTCATTGGGAATTATCTTTTTCCGGAAGCGCAGGGATATAGCCGATGTCGGTGAGCTTTCCGGAATGGTCGATGTAGCGGATATCGTAGCATCGGCATTCCATGGTGCGGGACTTCCGGCAGAATGAAGTAACCACGGAGCAGTCGTAGCCAAGATCGGCAAGTTCCAGTTTGCCGATGGAGTGGAGGCCAAGGTCGAGGAGCCGTTCCAGGATGTCATGGTTCCTCTCCAGTGTATTCATTATCTTCCATCTGTAGCGCCGCACCTTGCCGCGGCGGGAGTTGTGATACTTGTTGCGGCACTTGTCCGAGCAGAACTTCCGGTCGAAGCGGCCGTAAGTGATTTCTCCTCCGCACTGAAGACATGTGCATTCCGTTTCTTTGATCTTGTAAGGCATAGGCATTACCGCTTTTGAACAGGCCCCAAAGATGCAAAGAGAAAGCGTAAAAACAAAGAAAAAACGGCCTTCCGCTGCAATTATTTACGTTTTTTAACAATCTTAAAAAAAGTGTTTTGTAAAGATTTTTTTTAATGTTTTCTGTTTTTTAATACAACTTCAGATAAGAAACATTAAATCGACATAAAAAACATAAATATTTGGCCCTCAGGGGCCGAATTGCCATTGCGCTCAGTGTGAAAGTGCGTTCCTTTGCACCAGCCGGACCGGGCATGTTCAAGCCCGCGGAAAGCCGGCGGAATGTTCAACCTTATTATTCACACGCGATGGAATACATCAACAAAATCGAACTCAGGGGCCGGGTGGGCAGAAGCGATGTCCAGGACTTCGGCACCAGCAGGCTGTGCAAGTTTTCCCTGGCACTGGACTACAGCTACAGGGACCGAGCGGGAAATCCCTGCATCGACACAATGTGGTTCAACGTCTCGCTATGGGACTCCAAGAATTCAATGGACTTCAGCGAAATCACAAAAGGCGCCATTGTGCAGGTGTTCGGGCGGGCGCGGCCCTATAAATATGCCGATGCCGACGGTCAGGAACGGTCGAACTGGGACATCCAGGCCAGACGTTTCAAAATCTGCCATCTCACCGAGGATGACGACCAGCTTCTCCCCCAGAGCAATCTAATGTAAAGGTAGATGAAGAAGTTTCTCCTGGCCGCTTTGCTGACGGTAGCATTGCCGCCGCTCGCCCGGGCCCAGCGCCTGTCGGTGGGCACCAACTGCGTGGACTGGCTCACCTTTGGAACCATGAACGCGGAAGCATCCGTGTCGGTTGCCCGGAGAGTGAGCATTCACGCAGGCGGGGAGCTCAACCCCTGGACATTCAATGCCGGGGACAGGGACACCCAGGCCCAGCTGCGCCAGGCAACTTGCTGGGCAGGCGCCCGCTGGTGGCCGTGGCACGTGTATTCCGGCTGGTGGATCGGCGGCGACGGCAGGTACAGCGCATACAACTCCGGCGGCATTACGGCACGCGAAACCGAAGAAGGCGACGCCTTTGGCGGAGGCCTTTACGGCGGCTATGCCGTGATGCTGTCGGACAACTGGAACCTGGACCTTGGCCTTGGCGCCTGGGGCGGATATACGCGCTATACACGCTATGCCTGCCCCAGGTGCGGGGTTACCCTGGACCAGGGAGGAAAAGCATTCATCCTGCCGGACGCCCGGCTTGCACTTCAACTGATATTCTGAGCCATGAAACAGATTACGGCTGTACTAACTCTGCTTCTTCTTGCCATCGGCTGCGGGACGCCCAAAAAGATAGACGTCATCCGCAGCGGAGAGATTGGCGCCAGACTCACCCTCTCGGAGGCCGAGATGCAGGAAGAACGGCAGGTCATCGCCTCCTCCGGACAGGAGAAAATCGTCCTTCACGACGACAAGTACGGAGACTTCATCCTGATGAATGCGGTAAAGGACGAGGAAACCGGGGAGATGGTGGCAACCGAAGTGCTACAGGGCGTGGTGGTCACAGCGTATTTCCGCAATGTAGCCGAGCGCAGGGGGAAAATCGACATACGCTTTGACATCATTGTTCCGCAGTCCATGCAGGACTCTAAGTGGCAGCTGCGCTTTTCCCCGGACATGTTCATAATGCAGGATTCCGTGCGCTTGGAGAGCGTGATTATCACAGGGGCCGATTACCGCAAAGCCCAGCTCCGCGGATATGAACAGTACGACCGCTTCCTGAGCACAATCGTTTCCGATACCACAAAGTTCATCGACCTCAGGAACCTGGAACTGTTCATCAAGCGCAATATTCCGGAGGTGTACAAATTCAAGACGGACTCCTCTTTCGTTTCCGACGAGCAGTTCCGCTCCTACTACGGGGTAACCGAGCGGCAGGCGGTTGAGCATTACACCAACCGCTTTGCCGTGAGGATGAACGCCAGGAGAAGGGCAAAGCGCGACAGGATGTACGCCAGGTACGTTAAAGTGCCGATTGAAACCGAAGGGATACGGCTGGATACGGTTATCCAGGCATTGAACGGGGATTTCATCTACCAGTACCGGGAGATTGTGAACACCAGGCCGGGGCTCCGGAAGATCGACGTGGTTCTTTCCGGGGACATCTACGAGAGCGACAGGAAACTGTATTCGATGACGCCTACCCCTCCCCTCACCTTCTACGTGAGTTCCCTGTCAAGTTTTACGGACAATACAGAGCATTACCTCACCAGGGTGATTGAAAGGCGGGCGGCGGCCAATACGTCCTGCAACGTGGATTTCGCCATCGGCAAGTTCCAGGTCGATCCCACGCTGGGAAACAATGCAGAAGAGCTGGGACGCATCAGGGGGAATGTTTTCGAGCTGATGAACAACCGGAGCTTCGACCTGGATTCCATAGTGATTTCCGCATCGGCAAGCCCGGACGGTAAAGAGAGTGCAAACAGGCTGCTCTCGCAGAAAAGGGCCGCATCGGTGGCCGAGTATATGGAAGCCGATATAGGCCGGTACAGGGATTCACTGCGACGCGAAGCCGAGGCCTCCATCGACCTTGCCGGCTCAGGTCCGGAAGAGATTCCGGAAATACGCTTCCTGTCGCGCTCCAACGGCGAAAACTGGTCGCTGCTCTCCTACCTCGTGGACCGGGATACGGTGATGAGCGAAGCATCCAAGCGGCAGTATATCGACTGTCTGGAGATCCGGAATGTGGATGAAAGGGAAAGACGTATGCAGAGCGCCGGCTACTACGATTACATGAAACAGAACCTGTATCCCAGGCTGCGCACGGTGCGGTTCGACTTTTATCTTCACAGGAAAGGAATGATCCGCGACACAATACACACCACGGAACTGGATACGGTTTATATGAAGGGTGTGAAGGCGCTCAGGGACAGGGACTATAAAACTGCCCTGGAATACCTCCGGGACTATCAGGACTTCAACACTGCAATTGCATATGTGTCGCTGGACTACAATGCATCGGCAATGGCCATCCTCCAGGGGCTGGAAAAGACCGCCAAGGTGAATTATATGCTGGCGCTGCTGTATGCACGTAAAGAAGACGATGCAAAAGCCGTACAATGCTATCTGGATGCATGCAGGGAGGAACCTTCATATGTACACAGGGGCAAACTGGACCCGGAGATATATGTCCTTATCCAGCGCTACGGACTTAACAAAGACGAAGACTAACCAAAACCATAAAAAATGAAACATCAATTACTATTTGCGACAGCCTTGCTGGCAGCAATGGCTTCGTGCAACAAACAACCTGAGGCGCAGGTTTGCCAAAACGCCAGACTGGACGTGTGCATTACTTCGGGATCCGCAGTCAAGTCAACAACTGTTTCGGAGGGCGAAGAGGCCGCCGTGAGCAAGATCGAGATTCTTGTCTTCAACGAAAGCGGCGGCCTTGACGCCTACAAGTCCTCTGACGGCACTAACCATAAGGTTACGGGCATTTCATCCTCCACGGGCTCAAAAACCGTTGTAGCCGTTGTAAACGCCCTCGACGGATCGGGTGTGCCGGATGTCACGGACCTGAGTTCACTGCGTTCCCTGGCCTCACGTTTCAAGGCTGCCAACGCGCCGGACCATTTCGTAATGTACGGCGAAACCTCCTGCACGCTCACCGCTTCCGGCACCAACCAGGTTTCAGTGGAAGTGGACAGGCTGGCGGCCAGGATCCGCATCGACAAAGTAACGCGCGCCATGCGCAGCGAAACGGGCGGCCTTGCATCGCTTCCGGCGGATAAATTCGAAATCGTCCGCTTCTACCTGTCCAATGTGGCCGATGACGTGAATTACGGAGCCAAGCTCTCGGCAGCGGCGAACTCATACTGGCTGGCCGATGAGAGCGCTCTTCCCACCACCGCGGTGAATATCGACAAGAACTCACTTGTGTACACCGCTGCTGTTACAACCGGAGATGCCAACAAACTTGCACAGAGCGCCAGCTATGAAAACGTTCACAGGCTATATGCTTATCCCAATTCATCTTCCACACAGAAGACTAAACTGATTGTTGAGATAAAAATCAACGACCTGTACTACACCTTCCCCATCGCTTTCGACAGCCTTGAGCCCAACTGCTCGTACGAGATACGTAACCTCACTATCACGCGTCTGGGCCATTCTTCTGACGGCGACGACGTCATCGACACAGATGAATCCACTGAACCTATCGTAACCACTGAATTCGACTGCGAAATCGAAGTGCTGCCCTGGACCCTTGTGCTCATGGGCGACGAAGGTAACATTACCATTTAATATGAAGTATCTAATTCCCATTGCGGCCGCCGCCGTCCTGGTATGCTCCTGCCACCGCCTCGTGTTCGAAGACAGGAGGGCCTGCCCCTCATTCGTCTTCTTCCGGGTGGAGGACCCCAACGGGCTTTCAGTGACCGAGCAGCTTAAGCTGGAAATCCGCGAGACGTCCGGGATGGAAATGCTGGCCGAGGACAATGTGCAGCTGGGCCTGATGCACGGGCGCAACTATTTCCTTGAGGTGCGCAAGTGCGAGGAGATATCGGCCACCGGAACGGCTGGAATCAGGAACGCGGTATGTGCGGGGCGCATGTGCACTGTAGCCTCCGGCACCCAATGGGATCCGGTATACAGGTTTTCATGGACCAGCAGCGCGATGGGCGGAGAGACATTCGTACCCGTGAGGATGAAGAAGGAATACTCCCGTATATGCGTCCGGTTCAGCTCGGAGCAGGGAATCTTTCCGTATACGGTGGCCGCAAAGGCGAACACCTGCGGAATGGATCTGGTGAACGGGACACCGCTGAAAGGCCCGTTCAACTGCAGCCCTCCGGAGGAAGAGCCGGGAGTATTCCGCTTCACGGTACCCCGGCAGGCCGACAGAAGCCTGGCGCTGGAGCTCACGGCCAAACCCGGGATGAGCATAGAATACGGCCCGGTGGACGAGATAGTGCTGTGGAATGCCCTGGAAAAGATCGACGGCTTCAGCTGGGCCCTGGAGAACCTGCCCGACATCGACATTAACATTGATTATACCCGTTCCCAGATGACGGTAATAGTGAACGACTGGGAACTTGCATCAAGCGTAGAAATAACAATATGAAGAAAACACTTATACTCGCGGCTATAGCAGTGCTTTTTGCCGCATGCAACAAAAACGTATCGCCCCTTGAAGAATCGCCGGAACTGATAATCCTTGGGGCCGAAGGATTCACTGCCGATGTGTGCACAAAGGTGGATGAAGTGACGTCGCTGGACGGATTTTATGTAACGGTAACCAAAGGCACCGTGGACAGTGAATCCACGGTCTGGAACAATGCCCCGTTCACTGTATTCGGGTCATCGACACCGGCAACTTATGCCGGCGGCAAATACTGGCCGGTACAGAACCTGGATTACCATTTCTATGCGTCCAACGTGGAAATGAATCCGGCAACTATTAAAGGAGCCACAATCCCTGCCACAAACGATACCGACGTTGTAGCCGCCCACAAGATGGGGCCGGGATTCAAGGTACAGAACACACTCAATTTCGAGCATATTTTCGCCCGGATCGGTAATGTTTCTGTGGAGGCCGCCGATGGCTATACAATTACCGGAGTATCCATCCGCATCACCCCAAACACCGGAGGAACATATGACATCAAGGCCGGGTACTCATACGGCGGAACCACCGGTTGGAGCAACATCACCACAGGCAGCCCCGTGGTCATTTCCGGCAGCACCTGCCCTTCCACCAACAATGCGGATCTGTACCTTATTGCCGGGCAGTACACGCTCACGGCATCCTGGACCGCATCCAAGGATGAATACTCCAGAACATATACGGACAAAACCGTATCTGTGAACCTCCTCAAAGGCAACATTAACAATATCAACTGCGTACTGGGAGGCAATGCCAGTGCGATTACCCTGAGCGTGAATGTTCAGGAATGGGCAACCACCAACTACAACGCAAACTTCCCTATTAATTAACGATGAAACACGCCACAGGAATATTGGCGGCCATGATTGTAATGTGCGGGTGCGGGAGCCTTTCCCCGGATGAACCTGCCAGGGTAAGCGTACGCTTCCGGGCATGTGTTCCGGTAAAATCCGGTACGGAGACATCCGTGGATAGGCTCGACCTGCTGGTATTCCGTGCAGTGGACGGCGTTATCGACACTTATGCTTCAGGCATCGGGCCCGGGGCCATAGAGGCCGATGTTACCGCCGGATACAGCCTTAACTGGCACCTTGTGGCAAATGCTCCGGAAGGCGTCTTCAGCGGAATAACACGCGAGGAGGATTTCCTCTTGCAGAACACGCTGCTGTCGTATAATACGGTGGCGGCTCCGGTAATGCACGCAAGCGGCAACAAAACCTTTTCCTCGGGAGAGCCAACGATATCGGCAGGGCTGCAGAGGTATGTTTCCAAAGTAAGCATCGGCAAGGTAAAAGTCAGTTGGCTGGAGGAGTTTGCCCAAGCGCCTGAGTGCATACTGGAAACTGTGGCTCTGCTGAACGCCAGGGGGCAGATTTGCTGGGAAGGAACGCCATCGGCATCGGCCACCGGGATTTGGTACAACCGCTCCGGGATCGAGGTAATTCAGGACGCATCGGCACCATTGCTGGTACAGGATCCTAATCTGGTGATGGGCACATCGCCGGTGGAAACAGGCACGGAGCTTTACGCCATGCCCAATCCTTCGGAGAATGAGCAGATGCGAACGCGATTAGTCCTGGGATTAAGGGTGGATGGTTTCCTGCAATGGTACCCTATAATACTTCCGGCGATGAGGTGCAACACCCACTACCGCGTGGAGAACCTTTTTATCACCGGGCCGGGCGCTCCTGAGCCTGACGGCGTCATCGACAGAAGCAGCATCGGTTTTAACCTTGAAATCCGCCCTTGGGGCAGCAACACCAGCGATGTGGAATTCGCAACGAATTGATTATGAGAAAGACAGCTTTGATACTCGCCATTATCGGCCTGTGTTCATGCGCCAGGGAGGCCGATATGGGAAAGCCTTCTGAATCCGGCGCGGGATACAGCATTTCCGCAGCGCTGGAGAGCGGCACCAAGGGCAATGTCGCCGACGACTCCGTCATCGACACGTTCTGCTGGATAATCCTCAAGGACGATATTGTCCTGTACTCCGGCACCGGCGGAATGAGCGGCATACACCTCACACAAAACGCCCGGTACAATGTCCTGGCCTGGGCCAACACCCCGGGTCTGGGACTTGCCGATGCGCTTGAAATGGGACCTGATGCCCTGATGGATCAGGTGTACTCGTTCAGCAGCCGGCGGGCGGATTGGAACGGGCTCAAGATTCCTGCATCCTACAGTGCTTGTGAAATCTCCCCTGCGGAGCTGGATGAACTGGACGGCAAGAGCGACGGCAAAATATGCCTTCCACTGCGGCGCCTTACAGCCAAGGTAAACCTGAACATCCAGTACGACGAAATGCTCCGGACCATGTTCCCGTCCGAGACGCAGGGCGGTGTGAATTACGGCATCCTGGTTAATTCCGTATCACTTGGAGGCCTGGCGCAGAATGTGGGGCTGTTTCGGCCGGAAATGAACTCCAGGAGCGCATCCGGCGGCACTGTGGATCAATCTGACGGAACGCTCACATATTCGTTCTACGTACCTGAGAGCCTTGGCGGGGAACTGCTGAGCGGCAACGCCAGCCCTTCCGGGAAGAACTATTCCGCGGTTCTGGCGGCGGGGGCCGATCCTTCCGCATTCCCCTATGTAGAGGTCAGCGTCACATTATCGGCATACATGGTGTCCAGCCCGTTTACTAAAACTTACCGTTTTTACCTCGGCGCCAATTCTACCAGCAATTTCGACGTTCTGCGCAATCACGAATACAACATAACCCTGCTTCTGGGCTACAACGGCCTTGACGTGAATGATACATGGAAACTGGACGGCGAACCCAGCGGTCTGGGCGGCCGTTCCTGCGGCATCCAGAGCTGCAATAAGACACATGCCGCCGCAGGGGAAAAGATTGTCCTCACGGCCTTCTACGAATACGACGGCGGTGGCAACTCCGCGGCCGATTTCTATCTCAGGCAAAACGGATTTGCCCTTTGCACAGGGGCCGATAAGGCCGCCTGGCTTGGCACCGGTGCCGCACCCGGCGGATTTACCCGTCTGGACGATGATTCCTGCATCCTGGAGTGCCGGGAGTGCCACCATTATTATACCGGCTTTCCTATGGCTGCGGGCCCTGAACGCATGGACTGGCTGGACGGCAATCTGGCCGATGGCGGCCCCTCCGGAATATGTTGCATGTGGTGCGGGGCAAAGTTGTTTGAACTGGGCGGATCGGGAGACTGGGAACTGTTCAACAGCTGTTTCGGCACTTTTACAGGCACAAACATAAACTGCATCAATCAGTACACCTGCGATTTCGAGTACACGGTACCGTCCACTGCACAGGTGGGGGATGTAATCCGCGTCTATGCCGTAACACGGGACGGCCGTGCCGGAGGATACATAGACATTACGGTATCCAATGAGGATGGATATCCCCGATTTGATACTCCACTCGGGGATGAAATGTATGTTGCTCAAAAGACATCACTGTCGGCAGTGCGCTGGGCTCAGGGCATCTATGGGACATCGCCTTCTTTCAGCTACAGCGTGAGCGCCGTAAATGGCTCCGGCGTTGCCGACAGCGGTGTCGTGGGCATTTCTCCCATCGACACCAAATCAATATCAATCAGTGCGAAAAAGCCCGGCACCTTCACCGTTGCTTGCACTTGCAACGGAAAAGACGCCGGCTCTTTCACCGGCACTGTATCGGCCCCGGAAATAGGATATCCGGGCGGCCTTGATATCAGCCTTACTGTGGGCAATAACGGTGTGGTTACCGCATACACTACTCCGGTGTATCTGATTCAAGACAGTGGCGAATGGGTGGAATACACATCCTACGACAACGACCTGTACGCCACCTGCCTTGGTGACCCTTCAGGCAGCCTGGCCGACAATAACGGCTGGATCGGCATAAACTCTTACGGCGTATACCTGGAGCACGCTTACAGAAGCGGCGTGGTATCGGCAGGGAATCTGCTGCCTTTCCGGTCGCCTTCCACAAGGCTGGACCTGCTGCGGTTCACTTCTCCCCTTCTGCCAGGCCCCCACTGCGACGTCCCGGTGTATTTCGACCCTAAATACGCCAATCTGGATATGATCATGGATTATGGCACATATTACAGATACATCGCAAGGAGCGGGCTGTATCCTGCACAGCCAACAACACGTTTCACTACCACCCAGTACTGGCCCGACCAGTTTTTCCCGGAAGACGAATTCTTCGCCGAGCATAACGGTGCTGCGGTTCCCATCAGCAATGTATTGTCTGTACGGATGAACGGCTACTCATTCATAGTTTTGGAACCGGGAAGCAAACGGGTATACTGGCGGCTGAAAGGAACGGCCCCGGACAGCTATCAGCTGGATATCTGTTCCATTCTGGTAAAGCAGAAATACATCGGCTCCATAACCACCTCATGCGATGAGGACAACAACGATTCCGCAAAGATTTCCATATACGGAGGCTTCTACGCCTGGCAGGACTCACCGGTGGGTGCTTTCACCACCGTTTCCGACTCGGATATCAACCACGGCACCCTGCAGGGATTCCGGGTATACGTAGGCTGCGAGAATCTGGTGAAGGAACTGTTCAGGATCAACCACAGCGCCGTTCTGCCAACCCAGGGAGTATACGATCCGGATCCGGAGTCAAACATTATGAACTGGAACTACTATCATTCCGACAGGGACGACGTGTACTACTCCCAGGCAAAGCACGTGTACGACGACTCCGACCTGTCATATATCGCTGTCATGGCCCGTTGGGCAAGCTACTATAAGATCATACTGCTCCAGACCATCGAGACACACGGCTTCGACATGGAGCATTACAAGAGTTTCAACTCTCCCCTTTTCGTGCCCGCACCATCACCGCAAACCGTATCCGGCGTAACCTGGAACAAGGTTTCTGACAATGGAAGCACGGCGGTTTGGGAGTCGGCCGATGGCTTGCAGATATGCGAATTCACCTACAAGAGCTGGTAAAATGAGATATAATGCACTTTTTATAATGATTTGCTTCGCGGCGCTGTGCTCCTGTACGCAGGAGGCACCCGCAGGCTCCGTCCAGGGGACGCTCACGCTATCCGTCGTTGCAGACTTTCCGTCAAAGGCCCAGACGGATGCGGAGATATCTGTCCATAACCTTTTCATAACTGTTTTCGACTCCGCATCGGGAAAACTTGAGCGAACCCTGGATTTGGGAGCCGCCTCTACGGCTACCATTTATCTGAACCCCGGCTACAAGACCATATGGGCCTATGCAAACCACAGTGTTTCGGCAGCCGGTACCACCCTGGCCTCACAGCCCCTGACCGGCACCGGCGGGCTGGCGGCAGATTCATTCGGCACTGAAGGATTTGCCATGCGCGGCTCTGCCAGCGTTATGGTACCGGCCGGCGGCACCGTTGGCGGTAGCCTGTATCTGGACAGGTGTGCCAGCCGCGTCGTAGTAAAAAGCATAACCAACAATCTTCCGGGCAACCTTCCTCTGACAATCACCGGCGCCTATCTTGCCGATGCATACATGGCCGATACCCCCGGCTCTGTATTGGCCGATGGCAGCTTGTGGGCTAACAAATGGGGATTGGGAACGGGATTGTCGGCTCCATCGGCAGCTACTCTTGAAGCCAACGCCTCATGGTTCGGCACGGGCCTCCCATATACAATTACGAATGGTGCCACATGGACTGTCCCGCAGCCCGACGATGTCAAAGGCCCCCGCATGTACTGCATGCCCAACACCGCCACAGCCAATGGCTCTCCATGGACTTCCGGCGCCACCTGGACACCTCTTGTCACCAAACTGGTTCTGATTGCCCGCATCGGCACAGGCACCCCATTCTACTATTCAATCCCCCTCCCCAACCTCTCCGCCAACGAATCCCGTGAATACCTTATCACCATCTTCGGCATCGGCACCACCGATCCCGAACTACCCGCCGGCACCCTCACCTGCACCCTGGCCACCTCCTCCCTTCCCTACACCCCCGGCTCCACCTACACCGAAGACCTATAAACACAAAAAGCATCCCGAAGGATGCCTGTTTGTCTCTCAATAAAAAACTTATGAGAAAAAAGTCGGATAATATCTCTCACGGCAAGCCGTCCGCAGGAATCAATCCACTAAAAGCGTCTCAATCATCCGACAGTGCAAAGGTACGAACAAAAGTTGAAATAACAAAGAACAAGTTAAGAAATCTTGGAGAAAAGTGGAAAGGAGTCAACAGTGTATATGGATTCTTATCTGACTTATGGTCAGCACTGGGCATGACTAATGACACAAAAAGTAAAAAGAAAGGAGGTAATCCAAGCAGATATGCAACTTTTGAAATAAAGAAAAATGTAATTGTAACAATAAGAGCCAGTGCTCATAATGCCGATGCCTCTAACTACTCAATAGAAGGTAATAAATGCGGAGACTGTAATTTGAGTATAGTTTTACGGAAAAGGAATTTCAAGAGCACTTTTAAATCAAACGTCCATGTTGAATTGGATGAATATGTATATATCGACAGTAAAATTGCCTCTATAACTAATCCTTTGACACAAATATCATTGTCATTGATAAACTATCTGACCAATGGTGTCTATATAGATACTACAGGTGTTGCAATACACCATAAATCTCCATCTAAAGACACCGAGCCTACACTTTGAGGGACATGAAGGAGCGGCAGAGGGAGTCCCACCAGCGGGTGGGAAGGAGGGTGTGGAGGGTGATTATGAGGCGGGAGCCGGCGCCGACGCGGTAGCGGGCGCGGGGGTGGCGGGAGTTCACGGCGCGGCAAATTGCACGGGCAACGACTTCCGGGCTGGAGAGCACGCGCATGGAGTAGCCTTTGCGGAGGACACGGGCTTCGCGGAGGCCTGCCTCCTCGTATGCGGTGTCGCGGACGGAGTCTTCCAGATGCGTGGCTGCGATGTCGCCCCAGGGCGTCCGGATGCCGCCGGGTTCAATCAGCGAGACGCGAATCCCGAAGCGCCGCAGATCCATGCGAAGGTTGTCGCTGAGCGCTTCTACGCTGTACTTTGAAACGTTATACCAGGCGCACATGGGCATCACTACCCTGCCGGCGATGGAAGACACGTTAACGATGCGGCCAAAGCCCTGCTCGCGCATAAGGGGCAGCACGGCTTTCACCATTGCGGCAAGCCCGAACAGGTTCACGTCCATCTGCCTGCGCGCTTCCTCCATCGGCACGGTTTCCACCGGGCCAAGGCTGCCGTAGCCGGCATTGTTCACCAGGGCGTCGATGCGCCCCTCGGCCTGAAGAACAAACTTCACCGCCTCCGCCACAGAGGCTTCGGACGTCAAATCCAGTCGAACAGGCACAACGCCGGGGATGCCCTCCATAAGTTCAACCCGCCTTGCAGCCCCATACACTTTGTGGCCCTGCGAGGCGAGTCTCTTAGCGGCGCTCAGGCCTATACCGCTGCTGGCGCCGGTAATCAGTACAATCATCAGAATCTGTTGAAAAAGAAGAATACCGCCGCCCATTCCTTGCGGATACCCTTGGCATAGCCGATGGTGCAGTAGGAGCGGTCGTATATGGTACCGTCGGGCTTGACATAGCCAAGCGTGGAATATGAGCGGTCGTACACCGTGCCGTCGGGCTTCACGTAGCCCAGCGTGGAGTATGATCTGTCATATATGGTACCGTCGGATTTAATATAGCCTACCGTTGAATATGAGCGGTCATAAACCGTCTCGCCCTTGAAGTAGCCGAGGGTGGAATATGAACGGTCGTATACAGTTCCGTCATCCTTGATATAGCCGATGGTGGAATAAGAACGGTCATATACCGTCTGGGCATGTGCCGATGCAGCTCCGAAAATCAGGGCTGCAAAGACAAGGGCGATGATAAAGCGTTTCATACCTATGAGTTTTTGTCAAATATACGAACAATTTTCGAGCCACGTCAAAGCTGAGGGAAAAACCTTTGCAATTCGGCGGAAAAACGCTATATTTACACTCCGAAAATAACCACACTTATTAATAACAATGGAAAAGAAACTCACTGCAGCAGATTACATCGCTCTGGAAGAAAAATACGGAGCACACAACTACCACCCGCTACCGGTTGTGCTGGAAAGAGGAGAGGGCGTATTCGTATGGGACGTTGACGGAAAGAAGTATTTCGATTTCCTGTCGGCATACTCGGCCGTCAATCAGGGCCACTGCCACCCCAAGATCGTGAAAGCCCTCACAGACCAGGCCCAGAAGCTTTGCCTCACGTCTCGCGCCTTCTACAACGACTGCCTCGGCCCCTATGAGAAGTTCGCCACTGAATTCTTCGGCTACGACAAGCTCCTGCCGATGAACTCGGGCGCAGAGGCCGTCGAGACAGCCCTCAAGCTGGCCCGCCGCTGGGGATACAAAGTGAAGGGCATCCCGGAGAACGAGGCCCTCATCGTAGTGTGCAACGGCAACTTCCACGGCCGCACCATCACCATAGTCACCATGAGCTCGGATCCGGACAGCTATTCGCAGTACGGTCCCTTCACCCCGGGCTTCATCCAGATCCCCTACAACGACACCGCAGCCCTGGAGAAAGTCCTGGACGAAAAAGGCGACAAAGTGTGCGCAATGCTGGTAGAACCCATCCAGGGAGAAGCCGGCGTGTACGTGCCCTCAGACGGCTATATCAAGAAATGCTACGACCTCTGCCATAAGCACAACGTCCTCTTCGTTGCCGATGAAGTCCAGACCGGCATCGGCCGCACCGGCAAGATGTTCGCCTGCGACCACGAAGGCGTGCGCCCGGACATGATCACCATCGGCAAGGCCCTTTCCGGCGGAACCCTCCCCGTATCGGCAGTACTGGCCGATGACGAAATCATGCTCACCATCCTCCCCGGCGAGCACGGCTCCACCTTCGGCGGATTCCCGCTGGCTGCAAAGGTTGCCGTGGCTGCTCTTCAGGTTATCCGCGACGAGCATCTCACGGAGAACGCCGCCCGCCTGGGCGTCATCTTCCGCGAGGAAATCGGCAAGATCAAGAGCCCGTTCTTCAAGTCGGTGCGCGGCAAGGGCCTGCTAAACGCCGTTATCACGGAGCCCCAGAACGGCATCGAAGCCTGGGACATCTGCCTCAAACTGGCGGAACGCGGCCTCCTGGCAAAGCCCACGCACAGGCACATCATCCGCTTCGCCCCGCCGCTCGTAATCACCGAGGAGCAGCTGCGCGAGGCCATCGGCATTATCAAAGACGTTTTCGAAACCCTATAAACCAACAGACCTATGAAAAAGTACATTGCAGAATGTTTCGGTACGTTCGTACTGACCTTCCTGGGCTGCGGAACGGCAATGTTCCTCGGCTGTAACACCCCTGCAGGCGTAGTTGGCACAGCCATCGCCTTCGGTCTCGCCGTCGTTGCCATGGCATACACCATCGGCGAAATCAGCGGCTGCCACATCAATCCCGCCATCACCCTGGGCGTTGCCCTCAGCGGACGCATGAGCTGGAAAGACGCCTGCGGCTACTGGATCGGCCAGGTAATCGGCGGTATCATCGCCGGCGCACTGCTGCTGCTCGTAGTAAAGGTTACCGGAGCCACGGATCTCACCGGCGGCCTGGGCACCAACGGCGTTGCCAATGCCGGCGGCGTGGGCGGCGCATGCCTCGTGGAGGTTATCGCCACCTTCATCTTCGTAATGGTAGTGCTTGGCGCAACGGACGGAAAGTTCGGCGCAGGCAAGCCCGCAGGCCTTGCAATCGGCCTTTCCCTCATCCTCATCCACCTGGTGTGCATCAACCTCACCGGAACGTCCGTGAATCCTGCCCGCTCCATCGGCCCTGCAATCTTCGCAGGCGGAGAGGCTCTCAAGAACGTTTGGGTATTCATCGTTGCCCCTCTGGCAGGCGGCGCACTGGCTGCCCTGGCATGGAAGGGACTGGTTCCCAAGAAGTAATCGGCAAACTGCAAAAAAAGACCGGCCTCCTCATCGGGGCCGGTTTTTTTATTGGATTACCCTTCCTGCGCCGATGTAGCGCATCATGTAATAAGGGTTGAGATAGCGTTGGATTTCCACCCCGTTGTTCACCGATGCGTGGATGAAGAAGAACGAGCCGTGCTCCTCGTCCACCGACACCAGGATGCCAACGTGGCCCACCTTGCGGATGTTGTTGCGCTCGCCGAAGAAGATGAGGTCTCCGGGCCGCAGATCCGCCCAGCTCTCCACGCGGGGAAACTTTGTGGACATGGAAGTTGAAGTGCGCGGCATCTCGTAGCCGAAGTGGTTGTATACGTACTTCACGAAGCCGGAGCAGTCAAAGGCCGACGGGCCGTTTGCAGCCCATTTGTAAGGTGTGCCGATGAAGGTTTTGGCATAGGCCAGGATGCTGTCCATCTGGCTCATCTGCGGCTCCGGTTCCTCCGGCATGGGGCAGGATTCCGGGGCCTGATGGGCGCGGATATCGGCAATGCTTGTGGCGGTGACGGCCTCTGTTACTTCCGCGGTATGAGCCCTAGAGGCAGGGGTGATTTCTACCGGCTCCGCCACCGGCGGCTGAACGTAAACGTCTACACTGCGCAGATTTACAGCCTTCCTGCTGCTTCCGCATGAGAATACGGAAACCAGAATGGCCGTAGCCGCCAGTATGTGCAACACTGTCTTCACGATGCAAATATAATTATTTTTGATTAAGTTTGCGTTTAATTACTATTCAGGGTTTGCGAAATGTTCTACGTCAGCGAATTGATGACAACTCCCCCGCCGGTGTTTTCATCGGCCCTTCAGGAGAAGGTGTACGGCGCTTTTGCCGGGCTTGGAATACCGTTCGTGAGGGTGGATACCGATCCCGGCATCACCATGGAGGACTGCCGGCACATCGACGGGCGCATCGGCGTGCGCATAGTGAAAACGGTATTTCTGTGCAACAGGCAGCAGACGGAGTTTTACCTTTATGTTACCATGGCCGATAAACCGTTCGTTACCCGGGACTTCTGCGCAGCAATGGGCGGCATCCCCCGCGTATCCTTCGCCCCCGCCGACAAGTTGTGGGAGCTCACCGGCGTGGCCGTCGGCGCCACCACTGTCCTGAGCGCCATCCTCCCCTCCTGCGCCCCCGTGCACCTTGTGCTGGACAAGGAGGTGACTTCGGCCGAATGGTTCGCCTGCACCGACGGCACCCCCACCTGCTTCGTCAAGCTCCGCACAGCCGATTTGCTTGAGAAGTACCTCTCCGGCCACCCGTTCCGTGTGATTGGGTGAGGGTGAGCGTGAGTGTGAGCGTGAAATGCAACTCGCTAGTTATCAGCATGTTGTCGATTTCTAGTCCGGCTGTGCGCCGGACTAGTTTTGCGTAAATGCCTCACTAATAGCTACTTCCATTTCACGGGGTTATAGTTGGGCTTTGCCGGATATCCAGGAAAACGGTGTTGTAGCATAGTCTGTGTGGATATCCGGTTGGGGTTTTCGTCCTTTTTTCCGTTTTTGTTGCCAGATATCCACGAAATCGGTATTGCAGCGCGGTCTGTGTGGATATCCGGTTGGGGTTATCGCAGTTGGGAGGTGGAATGAGGTCCTCGCCTGCTCGAATGAGTGAGGGACGGCATAAATGTATCAGTAGGGTCTCTTGCCGTGGCTGGCGCCCAAGCCCTGGAATTATAGTTAGATCACTCTTTGTTTTTGGTATCGATCACTATCGTGACGGGGCCGTCGTTCACGAGGGCGACTTGCATATCGGCACCGAATTCGCCGGTGGCGACAGGGCGGCCGAGGGCGGATGAGAGCGCAGCGCAGAAGGCCTCGTAGAGCGGAATGGCCTTTTCGTGACCGGCGGCGGCGATGTAGGATGGACGGTTGCCCTTTTTGGTGGAGGCCATCAGCGTGAACTGGCTCACCACAAGGGCGTCGCCGCCGATATCGGCAATGCTGAGGTTCATCACCCCGACATCGTCAGGGAAGATTCGCAGACCGGCGATTTTCTTCACAAGCCAGTCGACATCGGCCTGTCCGTCATCGTGGCCGACGCCAAGAAGCACCATAAGGCCCTTGCCGATGGCCGATTTCACTGCCCCGCCGATGCTGACCGATGCCGTCGAAACCCTTTGAATTACCGCACGCATAATTACCTAATTTCCTTTCCGAACGGGAAGACGGAGCTCACCGCCATCTTGAAATGCCGCACGCCGAACGGAATGCCCACAATGGTTATACAGCACAGGAGCCCGCACACCAGATGAA
>JAGAAY010000039.1 GCA_017615065.1 Bacteroidales bacterium
ACTACATTGTCAAACTAAAAGTGATGTTTCGGTCACTTTCGGTCACCGCGCTTCAAATTCGGTCACTTTCGGTCACCTTTTCCGGTAATTATTTCACCTCATGAATTATTGACTTAACTGACGGGAAATCAATTCCTTCGGTTACTTAAAACAACTCACGATAGCCACCGATTCGTATACCACCGCCCGAGGCACGAGAAAAGACCGGTTTTGCGCCGGTCTTTTCAATTTGCCGGATATCCGCAGAATCTGCATTTCTGATGGGCTGGGCTGGATATCCGTCCTGGTTTTTGACGGTTTGGGCCGATTCTGCTTCCAGATATCCGCACACAGTGCAGTCAAATGGCGAATTGCTGGATATCCGGCGACAATGGGAACAACGGACCAAAACACCATCGGCACAGCTATGAAGAGCGGGAATTCTGAGCGAAGAGATTATGTTTGGTATACGCTTCAATCTATTTCAACCTTCCGAAATCGTCCCAGCCGGGAAGCATTTTGCCGTCGTGACAGTACTGGACAAATTTCCGAAGGGCCTTCTGCGCTTCTTCCTCACGGCCGGAGTGCCGGTATCCCTGAATAAAATCCACCCGGATGCGGCAGTAGGTCTCAGGAAACGAGATGTAGTTCGCCCACGCGATCTCATCGGCCCTGAGGGCATCTAGCACCCAGTCTTCAAAGACAAATAGCGATAAATCCAGGTCTGGAGCCACCACCAGGCCAAAAGGAGTCATCTCTCCCAACTGGACCAGGCGCCGGCAGCGAATCAGGTTTCGTTCGCACCAATTGCTCCGCTTGCGGCGGGGCGTAAAATGCTGGATGGGCTTTCCATCGTCAATCTTCTTCTGGGTACTGTCTATCCAGCCGAAACAAAGAGCCACCTCAACGGCATCAACATACCGCACCACGCCGGGACAATCTTTCGCAGCACGGTTCACGCGCAGCCAAAAGTCGCCAACTTTGTCGTGATTCTCCTGATACCACCGGTACAACTCCTCGCGGGTGTGTATGTCAAGCAGGTTGGTTACTTCCACTATTCGCTGTAGTTGTGATCAACGACGATACTGACAGCAGTGTCGGGAACGGCCGCACTCAACTGCTCCTTCAGCAGGCGGATGAACGCCTCATCATCCGTAATGCTACGGTCGGGGACTACATCAACGGACATGGCGCCGGAGGACTCGTCGTAATAGAACCCGTGAACCTGAAGGATATGTTCCTGCCTTGCCAGGGTTTGAATGACATCTTTCTGCAACTGGGCAAGTTTGTTATTCCCTGTAGCATTGGCATACACCCCTACAGTCATGATAATGCCGTGATGGGCTAACATCATCTCCGATATTTTGCGGGTGAGCCCGTGAATCTGGTGGGCGGTCATGGTATCCGGGACGCTGATATGCAGCGAGCCGATGGACAGGTTAGGGCCATAACCGTGCAGGATGATATCAAATACGCCCTGTACCCCCTCTAATTCGGATATTTCGGACTTGATCTGATGAATCAGGTCGGGTGGCGCCTGGGCCCCCAGCAGTTGATTGATGGGCGAAGCCAGCATTTCGATACCGGCCTTGATAATGACCAGAGAGATAAGAGCTCCCAGATATCCGTCCAGAGATATGTTCCAGATGAGCATCACGCCTGCCGATATGAGCGTTGCCAAGGTAATGACCGCATCGAAAAGGGCATCGGAGCCGGATGCCACAAGGGCGTCGCTGTCCAGTTTCTTTCCCTGCCGACGGACAAACAATCCCAGCAACAGTTTGGTCACAATGGCGGCAATAATCACGATCAGGGTTACCGTGGTGTAGTCCGGCTCCGTCGGATTGATAATCTTCTTTATGGATTCCACCAGCGAAGTAACACCGGTAGTAAGCACTATGACCGCGATAATTATGGCCGTAAAATACTCCACCCTGCCGTAACCGAAAGGATGCTTACTGTCGGCCGGCCGTACAGAGAGTTTTGTGCCGATGATGGTAATCACGCTTGATAGCGCGTCACTAAGGTTATTCACTGCATCCAGCACCACTGCCACAGAATGGGCCAGAAGGCCGACGACGGCTTTGAAAGATGCCAGCAGCACGTTAGCCACTATGCCGATGACGCTTGTGCGTATGATTTCTTTGGAACGGTTCACCCTCGCCGGTCTTAATAGTGTTTCATGGGTGGGGCTAGAAGATATAGCCGAGGCCCAGGCCTGCAATCGCTCTGTTGTAACGGTAGCCGGTGCCATTATAATTTGAGCCGGCGGCGTTAAGAAGACCGCGATGGTAGGTGATATAGAAAAGGTAGTTTTTTAATATTACCGCGCCGATGTTGCCGCCGAACATAAGGTCGCAACGATTGAAATCTCCGTTTTTGAAATGATTGGTTGCACCGTCGGATAGATCACCCTTGGTGGTTGATGAGAAACCGAGATTGAAGGTGGGGCCTAAATTCAGAAAGACGGAGGAGTCTGACGTGAAGGAATAACGGTAGGAAGCCATCACCGGGACAAGCAGGCCGCTTTCCTTATGGGAGGCTTTTGTATCATAGATTAGAGGATAGAAGGAAAAATCCGACATCTGAGTCTCTGACGAGTAGTACAGATAAGCACCCGGAACAACGGAAAGACCTTTCAGGAATGGAAGATCATAATTATAGGATGCTCCGGCGTAAATGCCCGACGTGCTGTTATTCCAGGGGTCAATACTGTCATGATGGCGGTTGATGTTGTAAGAAAGAATACCGCCATCGGCAATAATCTGCGCGTTTGCCTGCACTGCAAAGAGCATGGCGCCGGCAAGCAATAATGCTGCAAGAAGTTTTTTCATAATTTGCCGTTAGAATTTGTAAGAAGTAATGAAGCCGATTGTGGAGTAGGTGCCGAGGCCGAGCTGGATGGTTAAGCCAAGGTGCTCGGTAACCATGGTGTCAAGGCCCAGCGCAAAGCCGAAGGAGCCGTGACTTCCGGGACCGTTGGTGTGGGGGATGATGGAAGCATAGGATTCATCGGAATACTTCTCTTTATAGCCCAGTTCCAAATCCTGACCCAGGAAGACGCGGCCGAGGACGGCCCAGTTCCTGTTTGTATCAGGGAAACAATACCTGGCGGTTGCATGGGCGGCAAGCAGGCCGCGGGTCCATGTGGTTGTTGTCTTGAAGCCCACCAGTGCGATCTGGTCGTCGGTGGACCAGGTTTCGTAGTTGCAGAACTCGAACAGCAGGCCGCCTGCGAGAGAGCCATTGCCGTCGGCGAATGTCATGAAGGTATAATCGGTATACAAGCCAATGGGAATGATGGGTTTGGTGTGGCAGCTGTTATCCCAGCGCGTGAGCCACCATCCCCATCCGATTCCGACATGGATGTCGCCGGATTCAGGAACGGCCCTGTCTGTATCCTGCGCAAACACGGCGGGAAGCATTGCGAACAGGGCGATAATTACGAGCAGCAGTTTTTTCATAGTTGCAGAGTGATTATTAGTTGCCGTAAATATACGAAAAACAATTCATTATTCCACATCGGCAAGTAAAAGACATTAATTTTCATATTACAAATAAAAGCGCCATATTTGTAAATACTAAGCCTAGGAATCTATGAAAAGCAGCGGAATCAATGCGGCATTATACTCCATCGGAATACTGCTGGGCATCGGCCTTTGTATTGCTGGAATATTGCTGGAATTCCCGTTTTGGGTGCTGATATTTGCGCCTATAGCCATTATTACGCTTTTTACCATTCTTGGCGATGATGCCTATAAGAGGGCGTCTTTCGCCGAAAACGGTCGAATCTCGAACCTGATATATAAGGCGGGGCGGATGAAAAAAGGCAAAGGCGACCCCTCCGCCCTGGAAAAGAAAATGCTTGCCGCCTGCGAAGGCAGTCCCGAGGCGTGGAAGGGATATCGGGCCCTGGGAGAAATGTATATCGCCCTGGGAGAACGCTCAAAGGCAAGGGAACTCCTGGTAAAGGCCGATAAGGTTCTGCCAGATAATTCCTCTCCGGCCGACAGAAGCCGTCTCTGGAATACCCAGGGCGCCATTGCGCTTGCCTCCGGCCGCGGCGAAGAGGCGATGGAATACTGTCTCAAGGCCGCCGTCATCGACCCCGTGTATTACCGCGGTGCCGGTTTGATGTATGAATTCGGATGGAGTCTGAAACCGGATTTCCAGAAGGCTAAGGAGCTGTATCAGCGGGCCGTGGATGCCGGCAGCGACACCGCATTGGCGAACCTGTATGAGCTCAAATGGCGGATTTCCACCGGTGAAGGACGCGAGATGTGGCAGGGTTATGCCGATTACATGTACGGATGCCACTGCGGGCGCACTCAGGTGGCCGGCCTGTCATCGCTCCGGGAATCGGCACGGAAAGGATACGCCCCGGCGCAGTTCGAGCTGGGAACCATGTATCAGCACAACCAGTGCGGGGAAGACGCGCCGACAAGAAGGCGAGAGGCTTTCAAGTGGCTTCGTGCCAGTGCCGACCAAGGCTTCCTGCCTGCACTTCACAACCTTGGCATCCTTGTACAGCAGGCTGTCATCGACCCGGACCGGGGGGACATCTACAAACCCCGCATCAAGGGAACGTTGTTATATGACGAGGAAACCGTCCGGTATTGCGCCAGTGAGGGCCACAATCTGATTCTCCGTGCCGCAAGGGCGGGTTACCCACCATCCTGCAAGTTATAGATTCGGGCTTTTTATATTGTAAATATAATTATTTGTCGTTTTTTGTGTAAAAAGGGCGATAAATCGAAAACAATTTCCTATATTCGTAGACCGAAAAATACTACAACACAAATAACACTAATTATTTCAAATCATTGGAGGAAACCTATGGATAAAATCAGGAATCTCGCGGATCTCCGCAAGATGAAAGAGGGTATGCAGAGCAGGATGTCGCTGCGCGAAAACAGCAATTCCGACGAAGCTATCATTCAAATCAAGGTCGGAATGGCCACCAGCGGTATCGCCTCGGGTGCAAAGGAAACCATGAGCTACCTTATCACCGAACTTGACAAGCGCCAGATCAAGGCTCTTGTGATGCAGGTTGGCGATATGGGTTACAGCTATGCGGAGCCCACCGTTGAGGTAACCATTCCCGGTAAGGATCCCGTCGTGTTCGGCGATGTGAAAATCCCGCGCGCA
>JAGAAY010000040.1 GCA_017615065.1 Bacteroidales bacterium
AAGGCGAAATCACCGCTCCCATCGTCCTGGGGCGGGACCATCACGACGTCTCCGGCACGGACTCCCCCTTCCGCGAAACCTCCAACATTTATGACGGCAGCCGCTTCACTGCCGATATGGCCGTGCAGAACGTAATCGGCGACGGATTCCGCGGCGCCACCTGGGTGAGCATCCACAACGGCGGCGGCGTCGGCTGGGGCGAAGTAATAAACGGCGGCTTCGGAATGGTGATTGACGGCACTCAGGACAGCAACCGCCACATCCGCGAAATGCTGTTCTGGGACGTGAACAACGGCATCGCCCGCCGCAGCTGGGCCCGCAACTCCGGCGCCCGTTTCGCCATCGAGCGCGAAATGGCCCGTACCCCGCAGCTCAAAGTCACCCTCCCCAACGAGGCCGATGAATCCATGATTGCCTCTGTCATTTCGAGCGAAGTCGAGAAATCTTAACTGTTTATCCATATAATGACACATATTATTTCCAAGGCTCACCTCTCGCTGGAGAGGCTCAAAGAAATCATCGACAATAAAGAGAAACTGGAGCTCTCCCAGGAAGCCGTCGACGCCATAATCAAGTGCCGCAAGTACCTGGACAGCAAAATGGACGACATCGGCCGCCCGGTATACGGAATCACCACCGGCTTCGGCTCGCTGTACAACGTGACCATCCCCAAAGAGGATCTTTCCCAGCTCCAGCACAACCTGGTCATGTCGCACGCCTGCGGCGCCGGCGATACGGTGAATCCGCAGATCGTGAAACTGATGCTCCTGCTCAAGGCACAGAGCCTGTCGTACGGGCATTCCGGCGCCCAGCTCATCACAGTGCAGCGGCTTCTGGACATGTTCAACAACGACATCCTCCCGGTGGTTTACCAGCAGGGCTCCCTGGGCGCATCCGGCGACCTCGCCCCGCTTGCCCACATGAGCCTCCCCCTCATCGGCCTTGGAGAAGTGCTGTACAAAGGGAAAGTGCGCCCGTCGGCCGAAGTCTGGGCTGAAATGGGCTGGGAGCCTATCCGCCTGCAGAGCAAAGAGGGCCTGGCGCTGCTCAACGGCACGCAGTTCATGAGCGCCCACGCCGTATGGTCCATCCTCAAGAGCAAGAGGCTCTCCAAGTGGGCCGATCTCATCGGCGCAATGTCCCTGGAAGCTTACGACGGCAGAATCGAGCCTTTCCTGCCCCTAACGCACCAGCTCCGCCCCCACGTGGGACAGATCAGCACCGGCAAGCGCTTCATGGAAATCCTTGAAGGCAGCGAACTCATAAACCGCCCCAAGGAGCACGTCCAGGACCCTTACAGCTTCCGCTGCATCCCCCAGGTGCACGGCGCCGTCAAGGACAATATCCTGTACGTACAATCCGTCATCGAAAATGAAATCAACTCGGCCACGGACAACCCCAACATCTTCCCCGATGAAGACATGGTTATCTCCGCAGGCAACTTCCACGGCGAACCCATAGCCATCCCCATGGACTCCCTGGCAATCGCCATGAGCGAACTGGCCAGCATTTCCGAGCGCCGCACCTACCAGCTCATCCACGGCCTCCGCGGCCTTCCCAAATACCTCGTGGCCAAGCCCGGCCTCAACAGCGGCTTCATGATCCCGCAGTACACCGCGGCCTCCATCGTCTCGCAAAACAAAGGCCTCTGCTGGCCCGCCTCCTGCGACTCAATCCCCTCCTCCCAGGGCCAGGAAGACCACGTATCGATGGGTTCCAACGCCGCCACCAAACTCGTGCGCGTTGTAAACAACGTGGAAACCGTTCTTGCGATCGAACTCTTCAACGCCGCCCAGGCCCTCGAATTCCGCCGCCCGGCAAAGAGTTCCCCCATCCTGGAGCGCATTTTCGAAGATTTCCGCAAAGAAGTCCCCTTCATCGACACCGACACCTACATGCATCCTCTCATCGAGAAATCCATCGCCTTCATCCACCAGGAGCAGTACTTATGATCCTCGTCAAAAACATAGGCCTCCTCGTTGGCATTCAGCCGGAGGGCGTGCATCGCCTCCAGGGCCCCGAGATGTCGCAGACCGGCACCCTCGAAAACGCCTGGCTTCTAATCAATAATGATTGTATAGATAGCTTTGGCGATGGTATAATGCCTAATGCTGATACAATCATTGATGCCCGGGGCGGGATGGTGATGCCGGCGTTCTGCGACAGCCATACGCATCTGGTGTATGCGGGGAGCCGGGACGGAGAGTTCCTGGACAAGCTGGCGGGGTTAAGTTATGAGGAGATTGCAAAGAGGGGCGGCGGGATTCTGAATTCATCGGACCTGCTGCACAGCACATCAGAAGAGGAACTCTACAGGCAATCGATGGTAAGGGTGAACGAGGTGCTTGCCAAAGGCACCGGCACCCTGGAGATTAAGAGCGGATACGGGCTTAATCCGGAAGACGAGCTCAAGATGCTGCGCGTGATCAAACGCATTAAAGACACCGTCCCTGCCCAAATCAAGATCACGTTCCTGGGCGCACATGCCATCGGCCGGGGATACACCCACGAGGGCTATGTGCAGGAGGTAATCGACATGATGCCCAAGGCGTCAGAATATGCCGATTTCGTGGACGTATTCTGCGACAAAGGCTTCTTCACCGTAGAAGATACGGCCAGAATCATGGAAGAGGGCAAACGCTTCGGCCTCATACCCAAGATTCACGCTAATGAACTTGCCGTGAGCGGAGGAGTTCAGGTTGGAGTACAGCACGGTGCCCTTTCCGTAGACCATCTGGAGCAGACAACCGAAGCAGAAATCCAGGCACTCAAGGGCTCCGGGACCATGCCCACGATGCTGCCGGGCTCGTCGTTCTTCCTGGGACTCCCCTTCGGCCGGGCCAGGGACTTCATCAGTGCGGGCCTGGGCGTGGCGCTGGCATCGGACTATAATCCTGGCTCGTCACCCAGCGGAGACATGCGCTTTGTAATGGCCATGGGCTGCATCAAGATGCGCCTCACACCGGTGCAGGCCTTCAACGCAGTAACCATTAACGGGGCATATGCAATGGGCGCAGGCAATAATGCCGGCTCTATTACCCCCGGGAAGCGGGCCGATCTGATTATAACCCGCCCCGGATGGGACCTCACGAAGATCTGCTACACCTACCAGACTCCTTTCATCCACAAAGTGCTGCTCGGCGGAAATACTTTTATGCCGGAGTAGTCAGTTATTATTTCGTTTTCCGCTGATTCCTGAGACGGGTCCTTGCGCACCATGCGCCGGGAGACTCGTCCATCATCAGTTTGAATGCCATGTTGAACGACACAGGCGTATGGAATCCCGAAAGATTTGAAAGGTCGCTCACCCTCAGGCGGTTGTTCTTCTTGAACAGGTCCATGGCATACATTATCCTGTAATTGTTCACGAAGTTTCGGAAATTGCGCCCCGTGCACGCATTTATGGTTTGCGAGAGATAGAGCTTGTTGGTAAACATGGCAAGGGAAAGGTCCTCAAGCGAGAACGATTCCACGAGAAACGGCTTGCGCAGCTCCATGTACCTGCAACAGCGGATGAAAAGTTCACGGTCGGCCCCTTTCATGTTTTCCGCCATCATTTCCTGCATTATCGGAGTATTCTGAAGCGGGTCATGCTTCTGGTCCGGAGGTGAGTCCCCGCCCTTTGACGGCTTCCCGCTCCTGGCCATGAAAACCAGCAATCCGACTACCAGCAGGACCATGCATAATGACATTATAATAATAGTTACGGTCATAGGATTTTGTTATTAATTCCGGCATAAAAGTATAAAAAAGCCCGGATAAGAATCAATTTCGTATCCGGACTGCATGCAGATATTTATGTTTTTTATGTCTTTTTCTGTTTTTTAATAACTTTTCTTAATAAAAGTAAAAATTATTTTTTGCCTTTTATGGCATCAAAACCCTTCCCGTATACTCCGTTCACCGAAGAAACCGACAGGAAAGCATGCGAATCAATCTGCTTGATGTATCGCAGAAGCAGGTTCAGATCCGTCTTCCTGGTAATCACCATAAGCACCTGGGTTTCCTTCTTTGTATACCAGCCGCGGCCGTCGAGAACAGTAACTCCACGGTGCAGCTGATGAGTTATCGCCTCCGCAATCTCATCGCTATGTTCCTGGGACAGGATGAACAGCTGAACGCTCTGCTTGGAACCGGAAATATACATATCCAGCACATAGCTGTTCACGGTTACCAGGATGAGACCGTACACCACCGTGGTAACCTTTTCCGCGAACGGCATCAAATGCCTCACAGGATTGCCGTCGGCCCCTAAAACCGCAGCGCCGGAAACCGGATCCACCTCGGTCACATAAGAAGGCACAATGAGCGAAGACAGGATGATCACAAAGTCAAGGTAAAGGATCACCTTGCCGGGCGACACATTGCGGTAACGGGTGTAAATGAGGGCGATAATATCCGTCCCGCCAGTCGATCCGCCGTTGGATATGGACATGCCGATGCCGATGCCGGCCATGATTCCGCCCATCAGCGTGGACATGAGCTTGCCGTTCTGCAGGGCCAGCGTGTTGATAATCGAATCCGGAATGAGCCCGGGCATCACCCTCAGCGCCACCGAAGCCAGGATTATCGCGTAAATAGTCTTTGCGCCGAATCCCATGCCGATGATGATGATGGCGGCGGCAACCAGGATGGCGTTCAGCACGAAGTAGCTGTAACCCATCTGGATAACGCCCTTGGTGGCATACTGTATCATGGAGCTGATACCCGACACTCCCCCGCCGATAAGGTTGTTCGGCATCAGGAATATCGACCACCCCGTAACATAAATCAATATGCCCAGAGTAACCAGAAGCCACTCCTTCGAACTGCGTAATACACTTTGTTTTGTAAGAGGCATAGGCTATTTCTTCAAAACCACATTAACTATCCTTCCGGGAACCACAATCACCTTGGCAACCTGCATCCCTTCCACATACTTTGCGGTAAGGTCATTGGCCAGGACCGAAGCCTCAACCTCAGCCGGACTATATGATGCGGGAACGTCTACGGTGAAACGTGTCTTGCCGTTGAACGACACCGGATATTTCACACTGTCATCGGCAGTATATTCCTCCACATACTCGGGATACTTCGCATAAACCACAGAATCCTCGTGACCCAGCTGGTGCCAGAGCTCTTCCGCGATATGCGGTGCAAACGGCGACAGCAGAATCACCAGAGGCTCCAGGATCGCACGCTTGGAACAGCCCTGAAGTTCTCCCAGCGCAATCATGAAGGCCGATATCGTAGTATTGTAGGAGAAAGTCTCGATATCTTCCTGTTCCTTGCCGATGAGCTTGTGCAGCGCCTTAAGCTCCGCACGCGTGGGCTCCTCGTCCACCACCAGCCACTTCTCGCGGTCCCAGAACATCCTCCAGAACTTCTTCAGGAAGCGGTTCACACCGTCGATACCCTTGGTATCCCAGGGCTTTGCCTGCTCCAGCGGACCAAGGAACATCTCGTACAGACGCAGAGTATCTGCACCGTACGTATCGCATATCTGGTCCGGATTCACAACATTGTACATGCTCTTGGACATCTTCTCCACAGCCCATCCGCACACATACTCGCCGTCTTCCAGGATGAACTCCGCATCCTTGTAATCGGGCCTCCATGCACGGAACGCCTCCATATCCAGCCTGTCGTTATACACTATATTCACGTCCACATGCACCGGAATAGTCTCATACCGGTCCTTCAGGCCGGCCGAAACAAACTTATTGGTTCCGGGAATCATGTACACGAAATTGGAACGGCCCTGGATCATTCCCTGGTTGATAAGCTTGCGGAAAGGCTCATCCTCAACCACATAGCCCAGGTCATAGAGGAACTTGTTCCAGAAGCGGCTGTAAATCAGGTGGCCGGTGGCATGCTCGGTTCCGCCGATGTAAAGGTCAACGTTCCTCCAGTATTCATCGGCCTCCTTGCTCACAAGCGCCTTGTCGTTGTGAGGGTCCATATAGCGCAGATAATACGCGCTTGAACCGGCAAATCCGGGCATTGTGGACACCTCCAGGGGATAACCCTCATAGTTCCAGTCCTTTGCGCGTGCGAGCGGCGGCTGGCCGTCCTCGGTAGGCTTGTACTGGTCGATTTCCGGAAGCGTCAAAGGCAGTGCCTCCATCGGCAGCGGAGTAGCAATTCCATCCTTGTAGCAGACGGGGAAAGGCTCGCCCCAATAGCGCTGACGCGAGAAAATAGCATCGCGGATACGGAAATTCACCTTCCTGTGGCCGATGCCGTGAGCCTCCACATAGTCGATGGCGGCAGGAATTGCCTCCTTGACGCTCAATCCGTTCAGGAAGCCGGAATTCATCATGATGCCCTCTTTGGCGTCGAAGCTCTCCTCCGACACATCGGCCCCTTCGATCAGGGGAATGATGGGGAGATTGAACTTCTTTGCAAAGGCATAGTCGCGGCTGTCGTGCGCAGGCACTGCCATTATTGCGCCGGTGCCATAGCCCGCCAGCACGTATTCCGATATCCACACGGGAACTTCCTCCCCGGTGAGGGGATTCACGGCATAGGAGCCGGAGAACACGCCCGTGACGGCCTTTGCGGCCATCCTTTCCCTCTCGTTCTTCTTGAGGACCTGCTCCAGATATGCATCAACATCGGCTTTCTGCGAGGCCGATGTGAGCTTGGCCACCCACTCGCTTTCAGGAGCCAGCACCATGAAGGTAACGCCGAAAACGGTATCGGCACGGGTGGTGAAGATGGTCATATCGTAGGATGCGCCGTCGCACTTCACCTTGAACACCATCTCCGCACCCTGGCTGCGGCCGATCCAGTTGCGCTGCATCTCCTTCAGGGAATCTGTCCAGTCGATGCGGTCCAGGCCCTCCAGCAGACGGGCGGCGTATGCGCTCACGCGAAGCTGCCACTGAGTCATCTTCTTCTGGAAAACGGGGAAACCGCCACGCTCCGAATAGCCGTCCTTCACCTCGTCGTTAGCGAGCACGGTTCCCAGGGCCGGGCACCAGTTCACTGTGCTTTCGCCCTGATATGCAATACGGTACTGCATGAGCACATCGGCCTTCTCCCTGGGGCTGAAAGCCTTCCACTCCTCTGCGGAGAACGGCTTAACCTCGCCGCAGGCCGCATCCACGGCAGCAGAGCCGCCCTGGGCAAAAGCCGCTTCCAGGTCCTCGATGGGACGGGCCTTCTGCATGGCGTTGTCGTACCAGCTGCCGAACATCTTCAGGAACGCCCACTGAGTCCACTTGTAATATGCAGGGTCGCAGGTGCGCACCTCGCGGTCCCAGTCGTAGGAGAATCCTATCCTGTCCAGCTGGCTGCGGTAACGGGCCACATTATCGGCAGTGGTCTTTTCCGGATGCTGGCCGGTCTGGATTGCATACTGCTCGGCGGGAAGGCCAAATGCGTCGTAACCCATGGGATGCAGCACGTTGAATCCCTTCAGGCGCTTGTAACGCGAGAAGATATCACTTGCGATGTATCCCAGCGGATGCCCCACGTGCAATCCCGCACCCGAAGGATAAGGGAACATGTCCAGAACGTAATACTTGGGCTTGGAAGGATCAGTTACAGCCTTGTAAGTCTTGTTGGCCGCCCACCAGGCCTGCCACTTTTTCTCAATCTCCAGAAAATTGTAGTCCATATATCTTAATTAACTCTTATTCCATTAACGCCGAAAGAACCGTCGGAACGCTTCTGAAGGCGGAATTCCACCGTCACCGACATCGCCACCTTAACCTTCTTGCCGCGATGTTTGGCCGGCTTCCATTTGGGAGAGGCCGATATAACCCGCACCGCCTCGGCGTCCAGGCTCTCGTGCACGCTCCGGTTAACCTTCACATCGGTAACCTGTCCTTTCTCGTCGATGATGAAATCCACCACTACCCTGCCCTGGATACCGTTCTCCACGGCAAACTGGGGATAGCGCAGATACGCATACACCCATTTCTCCAGGAAGGTTCTGGGGTCATAACTGCCCATGAAGGCCGGCTTCACGTCACAGTCGAAGAACGACACCGTGCGTGCAGGCAATTCCACGGGGGTAGTGGCCCCGGGACGGAAGGCAGGAGCCGGAGCCCCGCCCATCATCACCGTGAAATTGAAAATATATTCCAGGCTCCGCTCCATGGAGTCGAAATCCAGAAGGTCGATGTTGTCCCTTGCCGAATCGTGCTCCGGATACCGCCCTGTGGTGAACAGCACTGAAGGAATCTCCGCGGCATAAAAGGCCCTATGGTCTCCAGCGTACGGCTCTTCAGTGGTGATTTTTGCCTGAACCGGAAGCAGTTCGCCTTCCATTCGGCGCACCAGCGCGTTCATATCGGCATTGGACAGCGTATAGGCCAGCAA
>JAGAAY010000041.1 GCA_017615065.1 Bacteroidales bacterium
AAAACAGTCTGACATTTTAGCAACACTGTGAGGTAGTTGTCATTTCGAGCGAAGTCGAGAAATCTAAAACCTATTTGAATTATGGCAAAGGAAATCAAATTCAATACAGACGTTCGCGCCGCCATGAAGGAAGGCGCAGACGCACTTGCAGACGCCGTTAAGGTAACACTCGGTCCCAAGGGCCGCAACGTTGTTATCGCCAAGAAGTTCGGCGCACCCCAGATCACAAAGGACGGCGTAACCGTGGCAAAGGAAGTGGAGCTGGAAGACCAGTTCCAGAACATGGGCGCCCAGATGGTGAAGGAAGTCGCTTCCAAGACCAACGACCAGGCCGGTGACGGCACCACGACCGCCACTGTACTCGCCCAGGCAATCCTTGGCGTGGGCCTCAAGAATGTGGCAGCCGGCGCAAACCCGATGGACCTGAAGAGGGGCATCGACAAGGCTGTTGCCAAAGTGGTGGAAAACCTCAAGAAACAGAGCCAGGAAGTTGGCGGTGACTACTCCAAGGTGGAGCAGGTCGGCACCGTGAGCGCCAATAACGACGCTTTCATCGGCAAACTCATCGCCGATGCAATGGCAAAAGTGAAGAAGGACGGCGTCATCACCGTGGAAGAGGCCAAGGGCACCGAGACCGAGGTCAAGGTTGTCGAAGGCATGCAGTTCGACCGCGGCTACATCAGCCCCTACTTCATGACAAACGGCGACAAGATGGAAGCCGTTCTGGACGATGCCTACATCCTCCTCACCGACAAGAAGATCTCCAACATGGAAGACCTCATGCCGGTTCTGGAACCCGTTGCACGTGAAGGCCGCAGCCTCGTAATAATCGCCGAGGATGTTGAGGGCCAGGCACTTACCACACTCGTAGTGAACCGTCTGCGCGGCACCCTTAAAGTGGCTGCCGTGAAGGCTCCCGGCTTCGGCGACCGCCGCAAGGAAATGCTCCAGGACATTGCAACCCTCACCGGTGCAGTGGTGATCTCCGAGGAGCGCGGCTTCACCCTGGCAAACGCCAACGTGCAGATGCTGGGCCGTGCCGAGAAAGTGACCATCACCAAGGAAAACACCACCATCGTGGGCGGTAACGGCGACCAGGCCGCCATCAAGGACAGGGCCGACCAGATCCGCGCCCAGATTGAAACCACCAAGAGCGAATACGACCGCGAGAAGCTCCAGGAGCGTCTTGGCAAACTCGCCGGCGGCGTTGCAGTCATCTACGTTGGCGCAACCACCGAGGTGGAAATGAAGGAGAAGAAAGACCGTGTCGATGACGCCCTGAACGCCACCCGCGCAGCAGTCGAGGAGGGTTACCTCCCCGGCGGCGGTGTCGCATACATCCGCGCCGCAGAAGCCCTGAAGGGCCTCAAGGGCGACAATGACGATGAAACCACCGGCATCCGCATCATCGAGCGCGCCATTGAGGAACCCCTGCGCCAGATTGTTGAAAACGCAGGCGTAGAGGCCTCCGTAGTGGTTAACAAGGTTCGCGAAGGCAAAGGCGATTTCGGCTACAACGCACGCACGGGCGAGTATGTCAATATGTACGAAGCCGGTGTCATCGACCCCACCAAGGTGGCCCGCGTAGCCCTGGAGAACGCCGCTTCCGTAGCCGGCATGCTCCTCACCACCGAATGCGGCATCGTGGACATTCCAGAGCCCGCTCCGGCAGCTCCCGCCATGCCCGCCGGCGGCATGATGTAGCCTCGGCTGGCGGCTAAACCGCTAAAATACAACGAGTTCATTGTTTCCCGGTGCAAAATTTTTTGCACCGGGAAACTGTTATTTCACTGATACACAATATGTTGGCCGCCAGGAAAACAAATTGACAAAAAATAACTATATTTGTAGTGCTAAGACTGGTAACATGAAATCACGATCCGACAGCGAACTGGTTTCTGCAGTGAAGCTTGGCGATACACGCGCTTTTGACGAACTGTTCATGCGCTGGTATCCCCAGGTGAGGCGGTTCATACTGTCGCTGGTAAAGGACCAGGCGATGTCGGACGATCTTGCACAGAATGTATTTCTGAAGGTGTGGAATGCACGGGCGGCGCTGATGCCGGACCAGTCGTTCAGGAATTATCTCTTTGTCCTGTCCAGGAATGCGGTGCTGGATGTGCTGCGTTCCAAGGGGTACCGGCTCAGGAAGGATGTTCAGGAGCCGCCGGCGGAGGTGGCTTCTTCCGAGCAGTCGTTCCACCAGGCGGAGTTCAGGGAAACCTACAGCAGGGTCCTGCGGATTGTTTCGGAAATGCCGCCGCAGCGGCAGCAGGTTTTCAAGATGAGCCGGTTCCAGTCCAAATCGGCACAGGAGATTGCCGATACGATGGGGCTCTCCGTGAGGACGGTGGAAAAGCACCTTGAGCTGGCGCTGAAAGATTTAAGGCAGTCGCTCAACTGAAAAAAATGCCGGAAGCATTACGCAATGCCTCCGGTTTTTCCGTTCTATATAGGTAACACTAAGACCAATCTATATGGCAATCAATCAAAAATTGCTGCAGGACTATTTCGACGGGGCATTGTCCGGAGAGGACAATCTCCGTGTGCAACAGTTCCTGGCGGAGAATTGGGACAATCCGGAACTCGTAACTCTTATGGATTCACAGTTCGATGCCTGCCGTATCGAGCCGTCCGCCCATGACAGGAAAATGCTGAGGGAAGTCCGGAAAAATATCCAAAATTCCAGTCCCCGTTACCGCGTGTGGATGGCCGCCGCCGCAATAATAGCATTCCTTCTTGCCATTCCCGCAACTATGCAGCTGGGTTATCGCATGCACAGGGAGGCCGCGCCGGTTGAGTGGCAGGAACTGACGGTATCCAATACGGAAACCGCGGCGCTGGACCTGCCGGACGGAACGCACCTCGTGCTGAATGCCGGTTCCCGCATCACCTGGCCGAGCCGTTTCACGGGGGACTCCCGTGAAGTGTTTCTGGAAGGGGAAGTCCTTGCACAGGTGGCCAAAGACCCGGAACATCCGTTCATCATCCATTCCGGTGATGTAAATGTGAAGGTATACGGCACCACCTTCGAATTCAAATCGTTCCGTAACGAGACCCAGGTGCAGCTAACCTTGATGGAAGGAGCCGTCTCGCTTGACGTGCCGTCTTCGGAAGGTAACAGGGAAATAAGCCTGTCGCCCGGCGACATGGCCCTGTACGACCGCGAGGCGGGTGACGTATCCCTTACCAAAGTCTCTGTAAAACGATTCCCCGATGTGAGGTCGTTCAGTTTCTACAATACGCCCCTGCGCGATATCGTGGCAGAACTGGAGCGCAATTTCGGCCGTCGCATAGTAATCGGCGATGCAAAAATTGCCGACAAGCGCTTCCTTGCATTCTTCACGAACGGCGAATCCCTGGACGAAATCCTTTCCCTCCTTGCAAAGAACGGAAAACTGCGGATTTCCCCGTCGGAGGAAGGCTATTATATATATGGTAGATAACAAACAACTATAAAACACTAAAACCAATTGAAAAAACAATGAGAATCACAGACTGCCGGCGCCTTCTGCGCGCCATGGTGCTTTCATTGTCCCTGCTGCTCCCGCTGAGCCTCAATGCACAGCGTGTGAGTCTGGAGCTCAAGAACGCCACCGTCCAGGAGGCGGTAACGGCGCTCCAGAGCCAGGGCAATTACACCATCGTCATCAATTCCGACGAGGTAGACCTGGGTCGGCGGATTTCCGTATCGGCCAAGGACGCCCCGCTGTCCGAGGTGATCGCCCAGATTTTCGCGGGCCAGAACCTCGATTTTGAAATCAGCGGAAACACCGTTTCCGTTTCCCGCCACAAGGCTTCAGCCTCCGGCCCCGTGAAGGGGAATCTCAAAGGCACGGTGGCCGATGCCGAGGGAGAAACGCTCATCGGCGCATATGTGATGGTCAAGGGAACCTCCCTTTATGCCATCACAGACGACAAGGGCGCTTTCAGCATCGACAATATCACATGGCCTGCGGTCCTGTCGGTTTCCTGCATCGGCTACGATGACATGGAAATCACGCTGTCCGGCCGCGAGCGCCAGCCCTACACCATCGTCATGCTCAATGAATCCAAGGTTCTTGACGAAGTGGTTGTGGTGGGTTACGGTACCCAGAAAAAGGTGAACCTCACCGGCGCCGTATCCGTCATCTCCGGAAAGGAGCTCAACGCCCGTCCGGTAACCAACACCGCCATGGCCATCCAGGGTGCCGATCCTTCCCTGGTTCTCACCACTTCCAGCGGTTCCATCGACGGTGCAAACTACAGCGTCAACATCCGCGGTAAGCTGTCGCTGAACAGCGGTTCCCCGCTTGTGCTGGTGGACGGTGTGGAAAGCTCGCTTAACCAGGTGAACCCCAACGATATCGAGAACATCTCCATCCTGAAGGACGCTTCGGCCTGCGCCATTTACGGTGCAAAGGCCTCCGCCGGTGTGATTCTCATCACCACCAAGAGCGGCAGCGCAGGAGAAGCGAAAATCACCTACAACGGCCGTTTCAGCATTTCGGCGAATACCACCTCCACGGACTTCATGACCTGCGGTTACGATTATGTGACGCTCTGTAACGACTTCTATAAAACGTATAAAGGATATGGGGCATGGACCTATTCCGACGAACAGCTCCAGATGCTCCAGGACCGCCGCAACGACGTAACCGAGAATCCTGCCCGTCCCTGGGTGATTCCGGATGCAACCGGAACATATACATATGTTTATCTGGGCAACTTCGACTGGTACGGCTATATCTTCAACCGCACCCGTCCGGAAACGGAGCACAATATCACGGTGCGCGGCGGAACCGACAAGGCCCGCTATTATGCATCGGCCCGTTATCTGTACCGTGAAGGTCTGTTCGCAGGCGCGGCCCAGGATACTTACAACGGCGTGTCGCTGCGCGCCAAAGTTGATGCCAACATCACTCCCTGGCTGAATTATGCCACCAACGTGAGCCTGGAGCGCACCCAGTACGACTGGGGCGGATTCTGGGAGATGGATGGTTCCACCGGCTATGTGAGCCAGGGTATCATGTGGAACCTCACCCAGAATGTGGGCCCGAACTATGTTCCTTACAACCCTGACGGTACTATCGCGATGGTTCCCGGCTTCATGGCCGATGCCACGTCCCCGATCTTCTCCGGACGAGGCGGCGTGTTCATGGACGGCCGCAACCACAATGTCAACCTTAATAATTACTGGACCTGGACGAACAGGCTTACCGCCAACATCGCCAAGGGCCTGAAGTTCATTGCCGATTATACCTACCGCCGCAGGGACCGCAGGGCCAATTTCCGCAGTCTTCCCACAGCTAACAGCTACGATAATATCAACAAGAGGCTGTATGTGGGCAACGGACTCACAGGCGGTCTGTTCACAAACGGTTCAGTGTATGACTTTACCCGTGAATACCGCTACTTCCAGGACGGTAACGTTGTGAACGCCTATTTCTCCTACGACAACACCTTCGGCAAAGACCACCACGTGGCCGCAACCCTGGGTGCCAACTTCGACGACTACCATTCATCGAGCATCACCATCCAGCAGAAAGGCTCCCTCAGCGAAACCCTTTCCTATATCAATATGGCAAACGGTGAAATCGAGAAGGCATCCCAGAGCAACTCCGCCTACAGGACTCTAGGTTTCTTCGGCAGGGCCAATTACGACTATAAGGGACGCTACCTGGTAGAGCTGAGCGGCCGCTATGACGGTTCTTCCCGTTTCCCCAAGAATCATCGCTGGGGTCTCTTCCCCTCGGCTTCCGCGGGATGGCGAATCAGCGAGGAACCGTTCTGGGCACCAATCAAGCCGTATGTATCGAACGCAAAGATCCGCGTGAGCTACGGTACTCTGGGCAACCAGCAGGTGGACAACTACTATTACTGGGAAGAACTCAAGACCGGCCTTCTGAGCGGTTATACCTTTGACGGTACTTCCAATGCCGGTTATGCATACGTGGATGCACCTGTTTCCAGCAACCTCACTTGGGAAACCGTGATATCCAAGAATATCGGCGTAGACCTTGGATTCTTCCAGGGCCGGCTTAACCTGAATGCCGATTTCTTCATCCGCGACACCAAGAACATGCTCACCGCCGGAATGGCTCTTCCTTTTGTCTACGGCGAAGCGGCGCCCAAGGAGAATGCCGCCGACCTCAGGACCAAGGGTTATGAGCTCGCCCTCAGCTGGAAAGACAACATCGTGGTGGCCGGAAAGCCGATGTATTATGGCATTACCGCCACCCTGGGCGATTTCGAAACCCGGATCACCCGTTTCGACAACGAGAAGAAACTCCTCAGCCAGAACTATGTGGGCAAGCGCCTTGGCGATATCTGGGGATATGTGACCGACGGTGTTTTCGCCACCGACGAGGAGGCCGCAGCCTACGAGGCCGAAATCCAGTCCTTCGACACCGTTAACAAGGGTATCAAAGGCCAGGTGGCTCCCTGGAACCACCTCTTGGAAGGTGATGTCAAGTACGTGGACCTCAACGGCGACGGAAAGATCAACACCGGTGACAACACTCTGGACAACCCCGGCGACCGCAAGGTCATCGGCAATTCCCTCCCGCGTTACAACTATGCCCTTAAGGGAGACCTGAGCTGGTTCGGCTTCGACCTCAGCATATTCTTCCAGGGCGTCGGAAAACTGGACTGGATGCCTAACGGCAACTGCATCTATTTCTGGGGACCTTATTCCTATCACCGTCCCACCTTCGTGCCCACCGACTTCAGGGAGAAGTGCTGGTCGGCCGAAGAGGGTGCCGATAACAGCAATATCATCTACCCGCGCCAGAGAGGCCGTATCGCCACAACCAGTAATCTTGTGACATCGGACTTCTACCTCCAGAACGCCGCATACCTGCGTCTTAAGAACCTCACATTCGGATATACGATTCCTCTCAAGACCAAGGTCATAGAGAAAGCCCGCGTCTATTTCTCGGGCGAGAACCTCTTCTATCTGTCGCCTCTCACAAAGGCCACTAAATACATCGACCCGGAAGTTGCAACCACATCCATCAGCGAAGACTGCACCTATCCGTATTCCAAGACATTCTCTTTCGGCGTTGACATAACATTCTGACGATTATGAAAAAGATTATCATACCGATTGCGATAATGACAGCCGCCCTGGCCCTGTCTTCATGCGAGGACTTCCTGACCAAGGCGCCCGAGACCACCCTGTCGCCGGGGACCTATTTCTCTTCCGAGCCCGAACTGGACCTGTGGGTGAACAAACTCTACAACGACATCCTTCCCACTCCGGGAACCCTGGCAGAACTGCAGGCCGATGACAACGGCTCGTCCAGCTCGCTTTCCGCCATCCAGAAGGGAACGCGTACTCCGTCGTCCACGTCCTGGAGTGCCGATACATGGAAGCCGCTCAGGAATATCAACTATCTCCTGGAGAACAACAAGTGCGCAGATGCCAATGTGAAGGCCCGTTATGACGGCGCCGCCTATTTCTTCCGCGCATGGTTCTATTTCGATATGCTCCGCCAGTACGGCGACATTCCCTGGTACGACCACGTCATCGGCTCCACCGATACCGAAGATCTGAACAAGCCCCGCGATCCCCGCGGATATGTGGCCCTGATGATTCTCCAGGACCTGGACAAGGCATATGAACTGCTGCCGGCCAAGTGGCCTTCGAACCCGGTATATCATGTGTCCAGAGATGCCGCCCTGGCTCTCAAGTCCCGCGTGGCGCTGTTTGAGGGAACATTCCGGAAGTATCATGCCGGGACCGCTTTCGTCCCCGTGGACGAGCAGACTTTCGGCGAAGTGACCATTTCTTCCGATTATTTCCTCCGTCAGGCTGCCGATGCGGCCGGCCGGCTTCTTGGCACCCGCAAGCTTTACACCGGAAATGTCCGCGGCTTCTCAACGAATGCAGCAGAGGCCTCATACCGCGAGTATTTCATCCTTGAGGACGCCGAAACCGACGAGACCATCTTCTCTCGCCGCTACAGTGTGGACGTGCTGGTGCGTCACGGCATCCAGTTCGACTTCAAGAACCATCGGCAGAGCGCAAGCGCCCGCCTGGTGAACCACTATCTCCAGAGCGACGGCACCCCTATCCAGGAGCGTGCAGGCTGGGAGTCCCTGAGCTACTACGATGTGTTCCAGAACCGTGATCCCCGCATGGCCCAGACCCTTCATGGCCCGGGATTCCTGAAGGCCGATATCGACGATGTTACCAAACTCCATGAAAAGGAGCAGCTCTCCTGGGAGCGCACCTTCAATGGCTACCGTATAATCAAATACATTTCCGACACCAGTCACGAAACCGCCACTACATCCACAACCGACTACCCGCTGATCCGTTATGCGGAAGTCCTTCTCAACTATGCAGAGGCTAAGGCTGAACTGGGTGAACTCACGGCCGAAGACCTTGCCGCCACGGTGAATGTCATCCGTGCCCGTGTGGGAATGCCGGGACTCACCGCTGTTCCTACAACTCCAGACGCTCTTATGACACAGTATTATCCCCACGCAAAAGGCGCCCAGAAGGCTGCAATCCTTGAAATCCGCCGCGAACGTGCAGTGGAACTCATCTGCGAAGGCTTCCGCCAGTGGGATCTGCTCCGTTGGGGCGAGGGCGCACTCCTCACACCCAAGGCAACAGCCGGTTTCCAGGGCATATACATTGCCGAGAATGAAGTTGGTACCGATATCGACCTGGACAGGGACGGCACCATGGACCTGTATGTATACTCGGGTGCCAAGGGAACCACTGCGGCTCCTTCCACCAACCAGATACAGCTGGGCAGCGGCTACACGCTTTCCAACGGAACATATGGCTACCTCACTTATTGGGCTGCCGAAGATTATGTTTGGGATGAAGGCCGAGATTATCTCTGGCCCATCCCTGCCGATCAGCGTAAGCTTACGGATTTTGCACTTACTCAGAATCCGGGCTGGGATGACGGTCTAAGCCAATAAAATATGGAAAAGCATTTCAAAATGATTCTGTTTCTCACTCTTCTCATGCTTCTTACGGGAAGCTGTGGAGAAAGGCAGCCTTCTGATAACGGAGTGCCGCTCACGGTTTCTCCGAATTCGGCCACATTCGTCGGCCTGGGTGAGCAGAAAACGTTTTCCGTTACTTCAGCCACGGACTGGCTTGCGCGCAGCAACCAGTCCTGGCTGAAGCTGGTCACGGCATCGGGCAAGGGCGGTACGGCTGCAACCCAGATGGTTGTAATGGCCGATGAGAACAAGACCGATGCGGAAAGGTCGGCACAGCTCACGGTCTCCAACCTGGGCAAAGAAAGCGTTGTGCTGGAGATTAAGCAGGAAGCCGGTGTGCAGGGTGGCGTAGTAGACCAGAAGGGTATTGCCACTGCGGAAGACCTTCTTGCTTTCGCCCGGGCGGCCAACGGAGACGGCTCCATGACCCCTTTCCTTGTGGACGGCGTAGTGAAGATTCTCAACGACATCGACTGCTCCTCCATCAAGGACTGGATTCCCGCCGGCAGCGAGACCGTGCCTTTGACATACAGCATCAACGGCAACGGAAAATCCCTGAAGAACGTTAACTGGAAGGTCGACCTGTCCAAATACCCGCATGCCGGACTTATCGGCTATGCCAGGAATATCACCGTCTCCAAGCTCACTTTCGGTGCCGATGGTGACAAGGTGACGTTCAACGGCGGCAGCGGAAAAGCCCGCATCGGCGGAATTGTCGGTTACGGCGTGGGCCTCAACATGAACAAGGTGACCAACAATGTCGATCTTGTGGTGAGCGGAACGTCCCTCACGGGTAACAACCTGATTATCGGCGGCCTTGTCGGCTATCAGGATTCGGCATCGGCCTTGGGCGGAGATCTCCAGACAACGCATGGATGCGTGAACAAGGGCGATGTGACAGTTTCCGTCGTAGCCCTGGCGGGCGGTCTGGCCGGTTACAATTCCGGTGTAATTACCAATTGTACAAACTACGGAACCATCACTGCACAAAGCAACAGTTCTTACGGCCCCGGCTGGCTCAGTTCTTACAATGCGAACAAGGCCAACGCCACCTCAAATTACGGCTATGGCTTCGTGGGCAAGACTCCCGCGATGCTCACCAATGCCGTATTCAACGGTGTGGAGGGCTTCGACCTGGAGAACAACACCGTAGACTGGACCCTGGACGCATACTACGACTGGGAGGAGCTGGAAACCCGCCAGCTGCATTCCGGCGTTGTGTACCACCACTATTCCTGCACAAATGTGCCCCGTCACATCTTCGTGCTGGAAGTAGACCTGAAGGATCCCGGAATCGAGATCACATCGGCATTCGCCAATGATATCGTTCCCAATCCTAACGGCAATTCCAACAGCAACAACGGCTTCAACAAGCGCGAACTCCTGTCGCAGCTCTGTGCCCGCAAACGCTCCGAGGGACAGAAGATCCTGGGCGGAATCAACTGCTCGTTCTTCGATTCCAACGACGGTTTCCCGCGCGGCCATCACGTGGAGGACGGGCAGCCGGTGTACATCAACAATCCGGCTGTAGTAAATGCCCTGACAAATCATAAGTGGGGCTTTACGGTGTTTACGGATGCCACCGCATCCTGCGGAGTGAAGAAGTTTACGGGCAAAATGCGCGCAGCAGGCAAGGAGTACAGCTACTATTCCGTAAATGACACTATCCTGCGCCATACGTCAAAGGCATATCAGGCAAATCTGTTTACTTCCAGATATGTCCGCCAGCCGTATTCCGCGTATCCGAAGATCCTGAACGAACTGGCCGCAGACGCGCTTTATGTCGTATGCGAGTATACCGGCAGTCCGATGACGGTGAATACCGGATATGCCTCCGCCAGGGTTGTTGATATCAGGGACGGCCGCTTCACTCCGCTGACAGACCTTCCTTACCAGACGAAGAGCAACAGGGTGGTGGTTGCAATGTCAGGCGACATGGCTTCCCTCTGGAGCAGTAGCGTCAAGGTAGGGGATACGGTGGAATTCCGCTGTGACATTTCCATCGACGGAGATGCTTCCAAGCCGATACTCACGCTGGATTCCACCATGTACCAGGTGATGACCAACGGCAATGACGCGTCCGAAACCCCCGGCACAAATTCCAATCTGTACCTCAAGTTCGATCCCAAGACATTCCCTGTCGTCAGTGCCGACCGCAGCAAAGTGTGGCTCGTGGAAGTGGACGGCAGGCAGATTTCCCCGTCCTGGTATTCCCTGGGCGTGAAGGGATACGAGATGTACCGTATCGGCAAGAAACTCGGCGGTGCCTGGGTAACCGGTATGGACGGAGGCGGATCATCGGCCATGTGGGTGTGGAATCCCTCCAAGGGAAGCGGAGCCCTGGTCACGCGTCCCTGCGACAGCAAAGGCGAACGCAGCTGCATGACTTATGTACTTGTGAGAGAAAAATAATTAACCTTATATAATATGAAAGCACTGAAACTTATTTCGGCGGCAATGCTCATCGGAGCGGTGGTTGCTGTTTCCTGTAAGAAGCAGGAGAAGGAATACACCCTCACTGTCGACCGGACGGCCATCGCAGACGTGGCCGCAAACAACCCCGGAGTGGAAACGCTGGTGATTACCACCGACGCTCCCTCATGGATCCTCACTGCACCCGACTGGGTTACACCTTCGGCCAGCTTCGGCGAGGGTAGCCCCAACGGCTCAATCGTAACGTTCACGATTGCTTCCAACTACAAGAACGAGGCAACAGAAACCAAGCCCCGCAGCGGTGAAATCAAGATTTCGGGCGGAAAGAAGTCAGTCACCGTTCCCATCAACCAGCTGGGGCACAAGGCCGTCATCGACCCGAATGCCAGCATCGGCGGTATCACCGACATGAAGGAATTCATGGACTTCATCGCGGCTGTGAACGACGGTGAAGCCCCTATCCGCTGGATGAACGAAAAGATGGAGGTTGAACTGAAGACCGACATCGACCTTTCGGGCTTGACCGAATGGACGCCTATCGGCAATGTGGAATCCTCCGGAAACGGCAACAACGCTTCCAACGCCAAGGGCAATCCTTTTGCCTTCGTATTCGACGGCGGCGGACACACCATCAGGAACTTCAACGTAACCACGACTGTGGGCGACGGAAAGACCTGGGGTCTGTTCGGTTATCTCTCGCACGCTACCGTGAAGAACCTCAATGTTGAGGCCGACCTGAACATTGCTGCAAACGGTGCTGCCGATGCCGGCGTGGTGGTTGGAACAGCGTACTGCTCCACCATAGAGAACGTCAAGGTCAACGCTAAGATTACTTCTGCCGGTGCTGCTACCGGAGCGCGCTTTGCAATTGGCGGTATCGCAGGCTTTTTGTTCTCTTCATACAATACCGACGAGGTTGTGGCATATGACAGTTACATCAAGAACTGCGAAGTGACGGCTGTAGTGAATATTGACTGCGGAGCCAATACCGCGAACGGCGCCGGTTGCGTGATGTACGGCGGTATCGCCGGATTCTCCACCAACGTTAAGGACGAATCCCGCAACCATATCGAGAACTGCGTGAACAACGGTACGATGACCGTGAATATCGGCCGTTGCAGCGGTATTTGCCCTACGGCCAACTATGGTACATATATGGAGCACTGCACCAACAATGCATCACAGGTGAACACGATCGTCAATGGCCGAGTGGGCCAGATCTGCTGCAACCTGAGCGTGAATTCCCACATTATCGACTGCGTGAACAACGGTGACCTGACCACAACAGATTCGCAGACCACGACTGCTGCAATCGTCGCCCTTCTCGGTGATGACAGCGTCTATGTCGAAGGCGGAGAACGTACCGTCAATACCGGTACGATTATCGGCGGCAACACGAAGTACCTGAGCCTCCTGAACGCGAACAACAACAAGTTTGACCACGTTTCCAACTGTGTCCTGAGCGGAAAACTCGGAGTATACAAGGCCGACGGCAACCATGAAATGTATGCCGTGAATTCTTCAAATATCATGGAGAATATCGGCTACATCAATGCCTCTTATGCAACAAAGGTTACCAACATTACCTACGTGAGTGCCACGGGTGAGGACGATACTCCTACCGCCGGAGGCGGCATTACCGATCTGGACCCCGTTGATGATACATGGAATTAAGAATCTGTAGCTATGAAAAAGTATATGATATTTGCCGCCATCGCGGCAGCGGTTCTGGCCGCAGGTTGTAACAAGGAACAGACTCTCCAGGAGCCGAAGACTGTGCTTACTGCCGATCTTGGTTCCCTTACCAAGACATCTATTGACGGTGTGAAGGTGAGCTGGACAGCCGGGGACGCCATCAATGTCAACGGTATGGCTTCGAGTGCCATTACCGAGGATGCGGCCCAGGCCACGTTCGAATTCAGGAGTTTCCTGAAAGCCCCTTACAAGGCTCTGTATCCCACTTCTATCTATAAGGATGCATCAACCGTTACCCTTCCCGCTATCTGGGATATGGAAAAGTTCAAGATCTCGCTGGGCGGTTATACCGAAAGCGGAGACAACATTTCTTTCAAGGCCCTCACGGCCCTGTTGAAGATTTCCGTTACCGGTGAAAACACCACTCTGAAGGATATCACCCTGAAGGGCCTTGGCGATGAGCAGCTCTGCGGTGATTTCACCATCGACTTCACCACTCTTTCGCTTGTCGGAGCTTCCACCGCGGAGGCCGACAAGGTGATCAAGATCAATGTGAACAAGGAACTTTCCTCCACTCCGCTGGTGGTTTACATTCCGATTCCCGCCGGAACCTATGCTTCCGGTTATCAGGTCGACCTGCTCAACAGCGAAGGCAAAATCATGCGCCAGGCAGTGACGGCACGTACCGTAAAGGCCGGCGAGCTTCGCGAAATGCCTGTGCTTGCGTACGCTCCCAATGTGTCCGACGATCCCAACATCGGCGGTATTCCGGATGCTGCTGAACTGCTTGCCTTTGCCGCTGCGGTAAACGACGGCCGTTCCATCAGCCGCTGGATCAACAATTCCACCGGCGCGGTTGAACTGCTTGCCGATATCGACCTTGGCGGGCAGGAGTGGACTCCCATCGGACAGAGTACCATGTCTGCCTGGACTCATGTGAATCTTACTACAGACGGTGTGGAATTCGTTGGAACATTCGACGGAAAGGGACACACCATTAAGAATCTTGCCATGTCGTTTGAAAATTCCGGAAGCTGGAAAACATTCGGATTCTTCGGCTGTATCGGTAATGGTTCCGTGGTTAAGAACATCACCTTTGATGCCAGTTGCTCCATGAACATTTCTGCTTCATTTGGTGGTGCATTCGGAGTATTGGCCGGTCTTGTCAAGGGCGCTACCATCGACAATATTACCAACTATGCTCACATTACCGGTGGCGGTACAACGTCTCTGGTCAACGGGGCGAACGGCAGGATGGCAGTTGGCGGAATTATCGGCGAAGCTCATCCCGACAATGTGGAGGCAATCCTGTCCAACCTGCATAATTATGGACAGATTGGATCTTCAGGGGCTATTTTCGATGCGAAAAATAATGTGCAGACTGGTGCCAACACTGTGCACGTAGGCGGTATTGCCGGATTTACCACCAATACGAACAATACTACCAATGTGACAGTAACCGACTGTATCAATGACGGTGATATTTATACCAACGTCGGACGAGCTTCAGGCATTGTGGCAGCAGCCAACAGGTATACCAAACTGAAGAACTGTACCAATAACGGTAATCAGTCCAATTCATTCAGCGGAAACGCCCGTCTTGCCAATATAACATGTATTGCCGGTATTGGCTCGGTTCTGGAGGATGTTTGCAACAAGGGCAATCTCATTGCACCGGCAGCTGCTTCTGCCGCTGGAGTCCTCTGCCTTGTTAATGACGATACGTTGGAGATTACCCGTTGCAGCAGCATTGGTGCTACCATTGTATGTACCGGTTTTGACATTGAACACAATAAAGTCACATATGCCGGCGTTCTTTATGGCCAATGCAACAAGGCTGCTGTCTTCTCCGGTTGTTCCGTGAGCGGTAAAGTTGGAAAAACGGTCGATGCTCTGCTGACGCTGACGGCCGAGAATTATTTCCCCTTCGTCGGTCAGGCGAATGCCGGAAATACAACTATATCAACGGAGAACATCAAGTTTGCTGAATGAAACGTTTTCTGATAGTAAGTTTCCTGCTTCTTTCCCTTTCCTGCCTCGCTTGCGGGAAAGGGAAGGAGGTGAGGATCCTGTACTGGAACATCCAGAACGGGATGTGGCACGACCAGGGCAACAACTACGATAATTTCGTGAACTTTGTCAAGGAAGTGGATCCGGATATCTGCGTCTGGTGCGAAGCCGAGTCGCGTTACGTTACCGACACCTGCACAAAGATGAAGATTCCCGAGGACCAGTATCTTCCATGGAACTGGGACGTGCTTGCGGCCCGGTACGGGCACAAGTATGTGCTCATTTCCGGTAAACGGGATACGTTCCCTCAGGTGATAACATCCAAGTATCCGCTGAGGATCGTCAAACGCATTACCGGCAATGGGGACGACATTATCGTAGCCCACGGGGCCGGCTGGGCCAAGGTCGACCTGGGAAAGGGACAGGAACTGAACCTGGTAACAGTTCATACCTGGCCGCAGAAATATGCATATAAGGCCGAAGACCGGGATGCATCGGCAGCGGAGCATGGCGGGGATCTTTTCCGCGCCACGGAAATCCGCTATATCTGCGAAGAGACCATCGGCACAGTTCCAGGGGCGCAGAATCAGTTCTGGCTGATGTGCGGCGATTTCAACTCCATTTCCTCCGTGGACAACGCCGAGTATAAGAAGGATCTTTCCGACAAGGCGTTCCTGGTGCATGACTATGTCCGTGGCAATACTCCTTATATCGACGTTATCGAGAGGATGTATCCCGGGCAGTTTTTCAAGAGCACTTTCTCCGGAAGGCGCATCGATATGGTGTATGTTACACCTGCGCTTTACGATAAAATTACTTTCGCAACGCATCTGTATGACGGCTTTGCGGAGGCATCGAGGGATCCGCGCGGAAAGGCGGTGAACAATTTCTGCCATCCGTCCGACCATTATCCGATTTTGGTAAAATTTAAAGTAAAATGAAGAATATTTTCCTGACATTAGCAGCCGTTTGTTCAATTCTTCTCACCGGTTGCAAGAAGGAACCCCCCGTGGAGCCGGATCCCGATAACGGCCAGGGGCAGGAACAGGAACAGCCCGATACTCCGCCGGTTCCGGAGGGCAAGGGCATCCGCAATGCAGAGGAATTCATCGCCTTTGCCACCGCGGTCAATGCGGGAGAATCCACCGCAGAGTGGGAAAATGAGGAAGGCTGGATCAACCTCCTTGCCGATATCGACTTCAGCGGTGTAACTTCCTGGACGCCGGTCGGCAATGCCGTGGCTCCATGGGCCGATTATAACCCGGTGGTAACCAGCGGGCACGCCTTTACCGGCAAATTCGACGGCAATGCGCATCATATCAAGAACCTGGTCCTTGTTGATGATGTCAAGGCGGCGGGCGCACATTTCGGTATTTTCGGTTATCTGGGGAAGGACGCCATCGTCCAGAACTTTGTAATCGACGCCACCTGCTCACTCACCGTTACTTCTTCGGTGTCGCACAGCGCCGGCATGATTGCGGGCGTGCTGTATGATGCCACCGTGCGTGACGTTACCAGCTATGCGCCCATGACCTATAAGGGCGGCGCCACCGGTTATTTCCACATGGCCCTCATCGGCGGCCTGTATGCCAATGAAACCGGCTGCACCGTGGACAGCGTGCACAACAGGGGAGACATCCTTGCCGAAAACACCGCCAACCTGAACGCCGGCGCCACTGGCCTGCATGTCGCAGGTATCGTGGGATTCTCAAACGCCGGAACCGCCAACAACATCATTTCCGCCTGTAACAACTACGGCGCAATGACATCGCAGGCAGGACGTACCGCAGGTATCCTGGGCGCAGCGAACAAGAACACTACGATTACCCAGTGCGAGAATCGCGGCAATCAGATCAACACCATGCCCAAAACCGACGGCGGACGTCTGGGCAACATCTGCTGCTATGTAAACAGCGGCTCCTCCATGTCTTACTGCAAGAACTACGGAAATCTCATTTCCACTACTTCGGGACGTGTGGGCGGCCTTGTTTCGCTTCCCAATGAAGGAAACTATTCCAATAATGAAAATTACGGAGAGGTAATCTCCGACAGCGATTATCGCGGCGTATTCTTCGGTTATGTAACCCAGGCTGCCGCATTCAGCGGTGGCAAGGCCTCCGGCCGCGTGGGAAAATACAACAACGGAGAGTATGTCTACGACCTTTACAGCGAGAGCAGTAAGGTCCGCTATCTTGGCAAGGACGGCTCCAGCGGCAAAGCCACGTTTACGGATGTGGTAATCGACATCGCCACGGGAACTACTCCCATCGATCCGGATCCGGACATCAATGTACAGGCCGCTTTCCGCATCTTTTTCATCGGCAATTCATTTACCAAGGATGCCGTGGAGCATTTGCCCGGCATTGTGCATGCGGCTGGACTCAACGATATCCAGATGGTACATATGTACTACGGCGGCCGCACGATTCCCGAGTACAACGACGGTTGGGAAACATCCACCGACTATCATTGCTATGTGTGCAATCCCGGCCAGACATCATGGACCGATATCAGCGGCAAGTCGCTTGCTGTGATTGCTTCAACGGGCAAATGGGATGTGGTCACCATCCAGGAGCATACCGGCCGTGAGCTGGCATGGGGCTGGACGGCGGCCGAGAAATCGGCAGTCCAGGGCCTTGTGGGCAAGGTAATGGATGCCCAGGAAGCCGCAGGCGGCAATCCCAAGCTCTATTATATCCTTTCGCAGGCCTATCACAACCTTGGCAAGGCCCAGAATGTGACCAAGCCATTCACCAATACCGATGAGATGTGGACGGTTATCGCCGCACAGGGTAAGAGTGCGGTTGAGGAATGCGGCTTCGACGGGGTTATCTCCACGGGAGCCATGCTGCAGAACCTGCGCACATCCGGGCTGAACAACGAAATGGGACTTACCCGTGACGGATATCATATGGATTATGGAATTGCCCGTTACGGCGCTTCCTGCACCGTTTTTGAGACCGTCATCGGCCCGTTTAACGGGGATGTCAAACTGGACAATAACACTTATCGCACCAGCGGAGATTCGCCAGTGGACGGCAGCTGGACTACGGCTATCACCGACAAGCGCGCGCCTATTGCGTTGAAGGCGGCCCGTTATGCCATCGCCAAGCCTTATGAGGTGACCGACATGGAGGGAGAAGGCGGCGAAGGCGGCGGTGAAGAGCCTCCGGTTGTGGAAGGGGAAAATATTTCCATTTCCTCTGCTGCCGATCTCGTGGCTTTTGCCACCCGGGTAAACAGCGGCGATGAAGCGGCAATCAAGGCAACGGTTACTGTTACTGCCGATATAGACTGCGCTTCCATTACCTCCTGGACGCCTATCGGCAACTGCACACTGACCACCTGGGCCCACAACAACGCAGTGGTAACCGGCAACCTGTTTGCCGGCAAGTTCGACGGCGGGAATCACTCGATCAGGAACCTCAAGATGAGTTTCTCTCCTTCGGATGAAAACGCCGCATGGGGATTTTTCGGCGGCATCGGCTCGGGCGCCGAGGTGAAAAACATCGTCTTTGATGCATCGTGTTCGCTGCATATAGAGACTGGCAAAGCCGGCGTATTCGGCATGCTGGCGGGGCTTGTCCTGGATGCCGATGTGGACAATGTGAAGAATTACGGCCCTATAACCGGAGGCGGGACATCGGCTCTGGCAAACAACAATGCCGCCGGCCGTGTAGCAGTGGGCGGCATCATCGGCTGGGTGCATGCGGCAACGAGAGACCTCACCGTGAGCAATCTTTACAATGCGGGCCCCATCGGCACTTCTACTGCCATTTTCTCGCGTGGCGGAAACGCCGGTAATGGTGCCAACGGCGTAATGCTCGGCGGCCTGGTGGGATTCTCATCCAACACGAACAACACCAAGGTCCAGACGCTGTCCAATCTTGTGAATGATGCCGATATCTATACCGATACCGGCCGCGTTTCCGGCATCGTTTCATCGGCAAACCGCTATACGCACGTCAAAAATGCCGTGAATAATGGCGACGTCCACTATAGCGGGAACGGCACTTTCCGTCCGGCCAACATCACCTGTATCGCCGGCGAAGGTACCGAACTTGAGGACTGCGTGAACAAGGGCGACCTGATCGCTCCGGACTGCGCATCGGCCGCGGGTGTGGTTTGCCTTATCAGCGCCGCCTCGATTAAGATTACCCGCTGCAGCAGCATCGGCGCAAGCATAGTTTGCAAGGGATTCGATACTGCGAACAGCAAGTCGACATATGCAGGTGCCCTGTACGGCAGCGTGGCTTCGGCCGCCACCGCTACCGCCGCCTTCAGCGGCTGCTCCGTGAGCGGAAAGGTGGGAAACAGCGTAGACGCCCTGCTAACCCTTACTGCGGAGAATTACTTCCCCTTCGTTGGTGCCGCAAACGCAAACTGTTCGAGTTTGAATACAACCAATATAACATTTGCTGAATAACCTGATTTATTTATGAAGAAAGATTATCTAACACCACTGCTCGAAGCGGTGAAAATTGATTCTGAAAGTGTCTTTCTGTATTCGGGACTGAAAGACATGAACAACGTCATTATTTTTCCCGAGGATGATTTGGATGATGATGTTTAAAATGAAGACAGCCATGAAGACAAGAATTACACTCATCACCCTGGCCATAGCGGCCCTCGCGGTTTCCTGCATGAAGGAATCCAATCCTGAAGTAACACCTGCGGCAAATAAAATAACGGTTCGCGTTACCATTCCTGAAGACACCAAGGTTTCCATGACCGAGGCTTCCGACCATAAGTCCATGGGCCTTGCCTGGGAATCTACCGATAAAATCTCCATCAACGGAGAGGAATTTACCATTGACAGCGGCTTCACCGCCCATGAGGCAGAATTCACTGGTACGGCGCCCTCTAGTAGCTCTCCTTATACCATCATTTATCCCGGAAAGTATACCGATGCCGCCGCTTTCAACGCACGTTCTTATGCGGGCCAGGAGCAGACAGAGAATAAGTCTACTGCTCATTTGGAGTACAACGCGATGCTCTCCGGCGTTTCCGAGTATGAAGCACCGAAGTTCGATCCGGATTGGGCTGCCGCCAAAGGCGGTTCGCTCGTTCAGAACGCCGTGGTCCAGATGAGGCTGCAACTCCCCGACGGGGCTTCCAACCCCACGTCCGTGAGCCTTGTTGCCACCAATGACATTTTCCCCACCACAAACGCAGGCACGCCTCTCACGAATGAGATGACACTTTCCCTCAAGAACGTGACTCTTCCCACGAACCGTATTCTTGAAGCCTACATGATGGTTTCCGCAGCAGGCGTAACCATTGCGGATGGTGAAGTCCTCACCGTTGCCGTGGTAACTCCGGACGCGACCTATGTTCGCGAACTCACGCTTTCCGCCCAGACCTGGACCGGCGGCGGCCAGTACACCCTGCAGCTAAAGAACTTCAACGTTCACAACTTCGATATCAATAATGTGGCCGATCTGGAGATGTTCTGCGACGGCGTAAACAGCGGCGACATCCTCTGGCAAACCGTCCACGCGAACCTGATGGCCGACCTCGACTGCTCCGGCATTATCTCATGGACGCCTATTGGAAACGGTACGTTCACTGGAAGCAATTACTCTGGAAATGCATTCAAGGGAGTATTTGATGGAGGAGGACATACGCTAAGAAATTTCTCACTGGTAGGAACTACACCTGCCGATCAGGGCGTATTCGGATTCTTCGGAATACTGGTAAACGCTACTGTAAAGGATTTGACCTTTGGCGCTGAGTCTAGCGACACGGGAAAATTCACTGTATCTATGACCGGTGGCACCGGAGATGCTGGTGTTGTGGCTGGCGCGGCCATTGGATCGACGCTTGAGAATATTACCAATTACCTTCCTATGACTTGTAACGGTAGTGATACCAATAGCAAGAGGGCGACCTGTGCGATGGTTGGTTATGTCTATGGGAACAAGACCTTCGGCATGTCTACAATCAGTGGCCTTGTCAACCGCGGAACAATGACGCATCATTGGGGATCCAATACGACCGTAGGAGCCAATGGAGTCCATGGAGCAGGTATTGTTGGATATGTAAATGGCTCCGGCACCAGCACGCTTCGCAATCATATCCTAAACTGCAAGAACTATGGCGATATGACATCCGAAATCGGCCGTACAGCCGGTATCGCAGGTGCCATTTATGCCTATACCATTATCGAGGGGTGCGAGAATCTGGGACATCAGGAGAACTCCTGTGACAACGGACGCCTCGGTGGTATCACAAGTATCGTTCAGGGTATGTACTCCGAGATGAAGGATTGCATCAATCGCGGCGATATCATTGCCTCCGGAAGCACAAATACACAACTTGGCGGTCTGGCATGTATGCTGAGCAAGGGGTCTGCCGACACAGAGGATGGCTTTGTCAAAGTTAGTGGAGGCGGTAACTACGGTAAGATCATCGGAGACCGGGTGAATAATTATCACGGAACACTGATTGGCAATTTCTCAAGTTTTGCAAGTGTAAACGATGTCACAGCTGGTGGAGCTTATGGCACCTATAACGGAGGTGATTACCAATACACTGTTCTTACCGCGGAAAACTATATGAGTTATATCGGGACAAGAGCGGCTGCCAACGAATCAAAAATTACCAATATACACTTTGATGCCTGGGACGGCTATCCGGCGGCCAACGAGACGCTCATTTCCAGTGCTGCCGAACTTGTTGCTTTTGCAGCCGAGGTAAACGCTGGCCACTTCGCGGCTACCGATGTCGCCAAGCTTACAGCCGACATCGACTGCTCGTCCATCACTGACTGGACACCGATTGGTAACGGCTCGATGTCCAGCTGGAGTGCGACAGCTCTGACGTTCACCGACCCCGAGAAACTCTTTGTTGGCACCTTTGATGGCCAGAATCATTCTATCAAGAACCTGGCGATGAACTTCTCATCTTCAGGTAGTTATGATGCTTACGGATTCTTCGGAGGAATTGGTGATGGCGCTGTTGTTAAGAATCTTTCTTTTGATTCCTCTTGTTCTATGACGGTATCGGCTTCTTACGGTTCAGCATTTGGAATGCTGGCGGGTATCGTCACGGGTGCGGCGATTGACAATGTCAAAAATTACGCCCCCATTACCGGTGGAGGTACATCCTCGCTTGGCAACAACAATGCTGCCGGACGTACTATGGTTGGGGGAATAATTGGTGAGGTTCATCCTGGTTCCGTACAGGCTAACATAAGCAACCTCCATAATTATGCTGATATTGGTTCATCCGGAACAATTTTCTCTCGGGGTAATAATGCAGGTAACGGTGCAAACGGTTTTGAAGTTGGTGGTATTGCCGGTTTCTCGACAACGTCAACCACAAGCCTTCTTGCAAACTTCTCATCATGTGTCAATGATGGCAACATTTACACCGATGCAGGCCGCAGTTCGGGCATTGTGGCTGGATGTAACCGCTATACAAAACTCTTGGACTGCACAAATAATGGTGATGTCGTTTCTTCAGTCAGCGGCACATTCCGTTTGGGGAACATTACCTGTATTGCCGGTGAAGGATCCATACTTGATGGTTGTGTCAATACCGGAGATTTGACGGCTCTCAACTGCGTTTCAGTGGCCGGTGTTGTTTGCCTTGTTAACCACGAATCAGTCCAGATTAAGAGCTGTGCCAGCCTTGGCGCTACGATACTGGGCAAGAGCGTGAATATCAGTGGCAACCAGACTTACAATGGCGTTCTGTTTGGCTATTGCAATAATGCTGCTACATTCAACGATTGCTCGGTTAGCGGTAAGATTGGTACCAGTACCAGTAGTGAGGATCAGGTTACTCTTACGGCCGAGAACTATTTCCAGTATGTAGGTCAGATTGGCGCTAATGCAACTAATATCAACGCCACCTGCATCACTTTCGCTTCAGAATAAATGAAACGGATCATTTCCATACTCTTTTTGCTTCTTGGTGCTCTGGCGCTTTATGGCCAGAGTGCCAGGGAGCTTATTCGGGAGGATCCTAACAAGGCGGGGGGAGTGTACTACATGTACCCTTTCCACGAGCATCACGTGACGCCGCCTCCGAGGGGGTACAAGCCGGTTTATCTGAGCCATTATGGCCGTCACGGGGCTCGTTATCTGCTCAACGATACCCAGTATGAGCGGAGCATGAATGTGCTCCGCGATGCCCATGAGGCGGGCGTGCTCACCGATGTGGGGGAGAGAATCTGGCAGGAGGCATCGGCCTATTTTGAAGAGACCTGCAAGTACCGCTCCGGCGATCTCACGCCGCTGGGCTGGGACCAGCATTACCGCATCGCCCAGGAGATTTACAACGACAACAGGGCCCTGTTCCGCCGTCATCCTTCCGTTGAGGCCGGCGCAACGCAGATTCCGCGCTGTATAGTGTCGATGACGGCCTTCCTCCAGGGGCTGGCCGCCAAGGACCGTAAGCTGGAAGTATATGCCAATGCCTCCAAGGCCGATCTGGACGAGATCTGCCCGCATTCAAGCGACAATCCCCGCCGGGAGAATGTACAGATGGAGGGTGGCCGATACGCGAGAATCAACCCCTGGGGTGGCAAGCTGGGCGAGTTTATCGACGCCCGGGTGGACTACAGGGCCATTGCCGCGCGCATCTTCACCGATCCGGATTTCGCGAAGCCTTACCGCGGCGTCCGTGCCTTCGTTACCGACTTCTACGACCTGGTGTTCAATATGCAGTGCACCCCCACGGACCGCAGCCTGATGTGGTTCTTCACCCCGGAAGAGTGCTATTCCCTCTGGGAGGTGAACAACTATATACATTATATGGAGTCTGCGCCCCCGGCAACCACCCGCGACCTTCCTGCCCTATGGAATCTTGTGGCCGATGCCGACAGTGCCCTGGCCTCGGGAAAACCCGCCGTGCGCCTGCGTTTCGGCCACGACACGGTGTTCCTGGGCCTGATGTCCATGGTGGGTGCCGATGGCTTTGACATAGTGCCCACATCGGCCGACGGCATCTCGGACACCTGGCTGAACTTCCGCGCCCCCATGGCCGCCACGCTCTATTTCCTGTTCTGCGTCAACAAACAGGGACGCGTTCTGGTGAAAATGGTGGTCAACGGCGACGAGGCCGCCCTGCCCCTCACCCCCGTCACCGGCCCCTGGTACGACTGGGAGGATCTCAAGGCGCTGATAAACACTCGTTTTCCTCAATAATGTTCTGGCGCTTAAGTGTCTGTGACACAATGAGTTTATTGTTTCCCGGTGCAAAATTTTTTGCACCGGGAAACTGTTATTTCGCTGATACACAACGTGTTATCCGCCAGGAAAAATTCGGCAAAATTTTTGTTAACAATTCTGCGGCTTGTGCGTCATATTATCGGCAATGAGCGAAAAAGAGTTCCATAATCAATATCTGCCGCTGGCGGGAATGCTCTACAGGATAGCGTTTTGCATCCTGGAGGACAAGGCTGCCGCGGAGGATGCCGTGCAGGAGGCTTACCTCCGGCTGTGGGACTCGCGTGAGTCACTGGACAATGTGTTAAGCCCCAAGTCATACTGCGCCACCATGGTCAAGAACATATGCATGGACCGTATCCGCAGGGCGCAGAGGCTGGAGTTCCCGGAACAGTTGCCCGAACCGGAGCCGCAACCGCAGGACGATATCGACAATAAGCAGCGGCTTGCAATGGCTCTGGATGCCATCAAATCCCTGCCCGACAGGCAGCGGGAAGTGCTCCTGCTCCGCACCGTGGAAGGCTTCAGCTATGAGGAGATATCGGCCCGGACAGGACTTGGCACGGCGAGTCTACGCGTCATAATCACGAGGGCGCGAAACACATTAAAACAAAAAGTATGAAACGGATAGAAGACATAATAAACAAGGACTACGAGGAATTGGAGGAGGCTTCGCGTGAGGTCGATGTGCCCGAAGGGCTGCAGCAGCGGCTCATGGAGGCAATCGCGGCGCACGAAGCAACCAGGGTGGAACCGAAGATCGCAGACCGGAGGCTCATCCGCTGGCTGCCGTACAGCGCAGCTGCGGCTGCCGCAGTGGCGGCGGTTTTCATCGGCCTGAATCTCACCGGCCGTCCCAAGGATACCTTCGACGATCCCTACCTCGCATACGCACAGGTGGAAGCTGCATTCCGCACTATATCGGACAAGATGTCCGTGGGCGTGGAATATGCGGTAGAGGCCCGTGAACTGTCAGAAAAGCCGGCAAGTATAATGAATAAAATCCAAGGAAAATGAAACGCACAGTCATAATTGCAGCATTGCTGCTCACAAGTATCAGCCTTTTTGCCCAGAGCGGCAGATCTTTCTACCAGAAGTATTCCGATGAACCCGGCGTTACCGCCGTGTACATTTCCCCGGCCATGTTCCGCATGATCGGCAGTATTCCCGACATCAGCACCGGCGACGGCGAAGTGAACCTGGCGCCCATCATCAGCAGCCTGAACGGAATGTACATTCTCAGCAGCGAGAACCCCTCACTGAGCGATAAGATTTACAAAGATGTCTCGAAAGCTCTTAACACTGGTAATTACGAGCTCTTGATGGAGGCAAAGGAAGAAGGGGAGAAAGTGCAGATTTTCACCGCGGGCGATGCCGCTACCGTCACAAGCTTTATCATGGTGGCCAATGAAGGCGCCGAACTTACCTTTATCTGGATCGACGGCAAGATGGAGCGCAATCAGCTGGAGAACCTGCTTTCCGACAAGATCGTAATCGATAACTAGCCGGTCGCCCTGGCCTCGCTGAAGAAAGAATAAAGTTAGAGCACCTGCGGTCTGCAGGTGCTCTTTTTTCAGTGAATGTGTTTCACCTTATAGGGCCGTCGGCAGGCCGCGTGGGCTGCTTTTTGGCAGATTGCCGCGGTTTCCGGCGTGATTGTGTCCGGGTGGTAGGAGTTGCCCACGACGCTTTGGCCGGAGATGGCTTCAAACCAGGTGCATGCGGCGGTATATCGGCCGAAGGTCTTTTCCAGATGATAGCCGTCGCGGTTGAAAACGTCGCCCATGGAGCTGGTGCGCGCATTCTGAATGGCCGTTCCCGAGGGGATAATTATGGGGAAGCCGTGGGCTTTCATTGCCTGGCGGGATGCCTGTACAATGGCTTTGTACATGCGCATCTGGTCGCTCCCGTAGCGGGGGAATTCGCGGTGGGTGGCATCGGCCGAATATGACCAGGTCTGATGCCACATGAATTTTGCCGATGCCGGAACGCGTCTGCGAACAAACGCCACAAGGGCCCCGAGGTACGGCTCGAACGTCTCGAATTCCCCGGATACGCCGCTGGCCTGCTGAAAGCTCACGAAATCCCAGGGTTCATCGGCAAGGGCATATTCCAGCTGAGTTTCCTTGCGGTTGGTCCTGACCCCGTTCACAATCTTGCGGTAGGCATAATCGGCCTTTCCCGTGACGGTGTTCTGGAAATGCCTCTCCAGAGTGCACCCGCCGATATACATGTTGCCGATGATCACTGGAACTCCGGCTGCATCGAACAGCTCCCACAGGTACTGCTCAACGGCGTCCTGGGAAAAACTGTTACCGATGGCAAGTATTCTCAGGGTATCGGTCTGCTGCGCCCCGGCCGCTCCGGCAAGGACGAAAACAGACAGCATCAGGGTGAGTATCCGCCTCATGGGGCTTAGAATAACCTGTAGAAGAAGCCGAATTTAATCACGGGGAGAAGAGGGAAGCCGGATAATGCGTCGATAAGGCCGCGGTCCTGCTGGACACCTTCTTCATCCACGGTGGCTGCGCTGGTAACCGCGTAGGGCACTTTGCTGCCGCTGCTGAAGTCGTATGTCCGGATCTTCAGGCCTCCGGTGAAGGCGATTCCGGCGTCAAAGGTGAAGCTGAAACGCTTGTCCTCCAATTTCACCGCCCTGCCGGTGCCGATTCCCACATACGGAAGGACCTTCCAGGAGAAGGCGTCGCCATATCCATAGCCTTCGGGGTCGGTTGAGAACTTGACATCACCTGTAGTCATAGTGGTTGCATAATCTTCAGGGGCCATCGATTCGCGCATATCGGCCTTCAGGGAGAGGAAATTTCCGTTGCCGGCAAACATGCCTGCCGTAACACGGAAACCGCTGTTTTTAAAGCTGCCGATGCTTCCGGGGAAAAAGTCCACGAAGAGTTCCCCAAGGCCGCCTTTGTACGACTGGGCTTCAATGGGCATGTTGTCGAGATTTGCGGTGTGACCATTATCCATTTTGTGTGAGCCGAAACTTCCCGTGCCCGTGACGGAAGCGTTAATTGCATATCCTGCGCGAACCTGCAGGTAAGGCATTACCGGGGCGGCCACCTGGATGCCCAAGCCGTCGACGCCCAGCGTTGCGCCTGCCGCGAAATGGTTGAACAACTGATTGTCTTCCTGTGCGTTTGCACTGACTGCGCCGGTGAGCGCAATAATCGCTGCGATGATAATAGTACGTTTCATTGTTTTCCAGACTGTGGTTTGCTTCTCAAAGATATCGCTTTTCCCCGAATCATCCAAATAAAACAGGCACCTATGTTGCCATAAGTGCCTGTTCTTCAGTTGTGGGCGGTACTGGATTCGAACCAGTGACCCCCTGCTTGTAAGGCAGGTGCTCTAAACCAGCTGAGCTAACCGCCCGGAATTTGGGACTGCAAAGATAGACCGATTTTTCGAAATAGCAAAATAATTCTTAACTTCGCGTACTTTTAAAGACGTTTTAATATGAAAAAGTTTCTCGCACTGATTGTTTTACCCCTTTTGATCGCTTCCTGCACCATCAATTTCAAGGATGGAAAAACCGTAAAATGCACAGGCCCTGTGGAGACTCGGGCAATGGAGATTGCCGGTGATTTCCAGGCAATTGAAATCAATGGGGGATTTGATATGAAAATGGTCTACGGCCCATGTGCGGTGGAAGTGACCGCCAACAACGACGCCTTTGATTATCTGAGTGTTTTCACCAGGAAAGACGGCACGATTGTCATCGAAACAAAAGATCATGTCAACATTGCCGCAGAGGAATGCGTTTTTACAGTTTCTTCACCCAAGATCAACAGTATCAAGGTGAACGGTGCGGTTGACTTAGATTACACATTCACCTCTGAGTATTCCGAACCCCTCGCAATTGTTGTGAACGGCGCCGGAGATATGGAACTGAACAAGTTCGCCGGTCCCTCCATGACGGTAGAGATCAACGGTGCGGCCGACCTTGACATCAACGATATCAAGACTCAGAGCCTGAGCATTGAAATCAACGGCGCAGGCGATGTTGCAGTATCGGGAGAGTCCGATGATGCTTCATTTGAAGTGAATGGCGCCGGAAGAATCAACGCCACAGGGCTAGTTACAAAGAACAAGCCCAGGGTTTCCACCTCGGGGCTGGCATCAGTCAAACTGAACTAATAGGAGTCAATCCCGTTTTTGAGCCTCCGCAGGCCTTCCATGAGGGTTTCGCGGGGGCATGCTATATTCAGGCGCTCGAAACCTTCTCCCTCCGGGCCGTAAATTGTGCCGGTGGACAGTGCCAGGCCGTTGCTGCGCAGATGGGCCGATAAGCGCTCGCTGAAACCTGCCTCAGGTTCATCGGCATGGCGCACTTTCCGGCAGTCCAGCCACATCAGGTATGTGCCTTCCAGCGGCGGGGCGGTGACTTGCGGGAGTTCTTTTTGCAGGAATGCCAGAACCGTTTTGTTGTTCTCATGCAGGTATGCCCGAAGCTCGTCCAGCCATTTTTCGCCCTTGTTGTACGCTGCCTTGAGAGCAGCCACGCCGAACACATTCACATCGCAGCACTCGTTGTCGTTGATGGCGCGGTCCATCTTTTTGAGGATTTCCGGGTCTTTGGCGTATATGTTCGCGATCTGTATTCCTGCGATGTTGAATGCCTTGGTAGGGGATAGGCAGGAAACCGAGTTGCTTACGAGTTCCTGCGGCAGAGTTGCGAAGGGCGTGTAGTCGTGCCCGGGATATGTGAGCTCGCAGTGGATTTCATCGGCAATTACAAATACGCCGTGTTTGAGGCATATTGTGCCGATGCGTTCCAGTTCGTCGCGGCTCCACACGCGCCCGGCGGGGTTATGAGGGTTGCACAGCAGCATGGCCGTGGCCCGCGGATCGGCCGCCTTGGCTTCCAGATCGGCCCAGTCGATGGTGAACCGGCCATTCTCGTATTTCAGGGGGTTGTGCAGCTCCTCGCATTTGTTGTTGCGGATGGCGGGGAAGAACGCGTTGTAGCAGGGCGTCTGCACGATTACCTTGTCGCCGGGTTTGGTCATCGCCTTGATGGCGGCGCTGTATGCGGGAATTACCCCTGTGGTTGGAACGATGTGCTCCTTGCCGATGCCCGCCCAGCCGTGCCTGCGCGCGAACCATCGGCCTATGGCCTCGTAGTAATCGTCCGGCACAAGCTCGTAGCCGAACACACCGTGGCGTAGCCGCTTCTGCAATGCCTCCAGCACCTCCGGCGCAGTTTTGAAATCCATATCCGCCACCCACATTGGCAGCACATCTGGGCCATAGAGATCGTATTTCACGCTCTCCGTCCCGTAACGGTTTACTGTTTCGTCAAAGTTGTACATTATGCTCTTTGGAGAATTTCGCAGTCCGCGGGGGACTTGCAGTTGTCGTCCAGGATGATTTCGCCGATGGTATCGGCAGTGATGCGGCCGGAGGTGGGGTTCTTCACCGAGGGGATGTGGCCGATGACATCGGCATGAACGGTGCTGTACTCGAAGGCAAGGTCGGCATCCGGAAGGAATCGGCAGTTCTCCAGGACAAGGCCTTCGCAGTAGCAGAGGGGCTGGCTGCCGCCGATTTCGCAGTTCACCAGGCGAAGGTTTTTAGAATACCACCCGAGGTACTCTCCGTCGATGCGGGAGTTGTACACCGTCACGTTCTCGCTCTCCCAGAATGCGTCCTTCGTGTCCAGCACGGCATTGCGGATGACCACGTTGCGGGCATACTGGAACGAGTAATTGCCCTGCTGACGGTAGTTGTCGATGTCGATATCCGCTGTGTGCATGAAGATGTAATCCGCCTTGGCGGTTTCTACATTGCGCAGCACTACGTGATCACAGTCCCAGAAGGTTTCCAGGGCGTTGGGGAGTTGCACGTTTTCCAGATACACATCGCTTATGCGGCGGAACATCTTGGGCGCCTCCACCAGGGAGTCGTACATCTTGCAGCCTTTTGAGTACCACAAAGCCGCCCGGGCCCCTTCACGGAATACGCAGTTCTTTACGGTGAACCCTTTGCACTCCCAGAACGGATACTTCCCGCGGAACTCGCACTCCACCGCCTCGATATCACTCCCTTCCTTGACTGCAGACTCCCCGGGGCCGATGGTTACGTGCTCCATCCGCAGCCCGTGCTTTGCATACAACGGCCGCTCTCCCTCAAGATACATGTCTTTGACTAATTCCATAGTTCCAAATGTAGTGAAAAAGCGGAAGATTTGCAAACATGCCCCCTCCCGGCCCGTTTTGGTGGTGAATTGAGCCTGAACCCCGAAACGTGCGTGAAATGCAAATTGCTGATAGTCAGCGCATTGTTGATTTCTAGTCCGGCTGGCAACCGGACTAGCTTTGCGTAAGTGACTCATACACAACCATTTCCATTTCACGCGGTTTTTGTGTGCGGCCCTGTGTAGGGTTGCCCCTGCCATGGAGATGGAGTTTTGGAGAAGATGTGATTTTATGAGGGTGACCTTCTCCAAAACCCTGTACCGGATGGCACATTCTGGAGAAGATCCCGCCCACGAAATCCCATCTTCTCCACTCCCGGCTCGCGGAGGCCGTTTTTCTGGCCAGCCCCCCGCCTATTACACTCCACACATAGCATGTGTAGAAGCGGATGTGTGGTTTTTTTGTTATCTTTGCAGGGATGAAAGAGATTTATTTTGCAGGGGGGTGCTTCTGGGGTGTGGAGCACTTTTTCAAGGGAGTGGACGGTGTGGTGAGGACCACGCCGGGGTATGCGAATGGAAAGACGGAGAATCCCACCTATGAGCAGGTGTACACCGATACTACCGGTTTCGCGGAAACCGTGAAGGTGGAGTATGACCCGGCAAAAGTATCTCTGCAGCAGCTTGTGAGGCTGTTTTTTGCCATTATCGATCCGGAATCTCTGAACCGGCAGGGCAACGATGAAGGCACCAGGTACCGCACGGGAATATATTATACCGATGAGGCGGAAAAGCCGGCGATCGACGAAATATTCAGCCGCATCCCCGGCAAGGTGGTCACGGAACTGGAGCCGCTGCGCAACTTCTATCCGGCAGAGGAGTATCATGCCGATTATCTGGACAAGAATCCGCAGGGGTATTGTCATCTGAGCCTCAAGACTTTCCGGTACCTGAGACTGTATCAGGACCTGAAACTGGTTCTGGCCGATGAGGGCGACGAAATCGCAAAGATGGCGCAGATTGCGGCGTATGTGCAGGAGCGGATGGGGTTTTTCTGGACGGGGTTCTATCGGGTAGATTTCTCGACTTCGCTCGAAATGACAATGCTGTCATCTCGACCAGGCGAAGCGCGTGGAGAGATCTTAATTCTCGGGCCGTTCCAAGGGCCGCCGGCGTGCATGCGAATCAAATTCGGCAGGGGAGTGTGCGGAACGGCGTGGAAGGAAAAACGGACATTGGCGGTTGCCGATGTGGAGGAGTTCCCCGGGCATATCGCATGCAGTGCGGAATCGCGTTCAGAGATAGTCGTGCCGGTAATCAGGAACGGGGAAGTAACAGCCGTGCTGGACATCGACAGTAAGGAAACAGGCACATTCGACCGCACCGATGCCGCGTTCCTGGAAATGATAGTGGAGGACTGCCTGTAATGAAACGCCTTACCGTCATACTTGCAGCCATCATGGCATTCGCATCCTGTATCCACGATGATATCATCTGGGAAGGGAACGGCGACAAAACACCTCCTGCTGGCAATGACGACCCGGACGAAGTGAACTGGGCAAAGGCCGTGGCCTATGCGTTTGACGAAAGCGTAATCCCGGAAATACACCTCACAATCACGCAGGACGAGTGGGACCAGCTCCTCAAGTATTACGACAAAAACAGCAATACCCAGGAATACATTCACTGCAATGTGAAGTATGTCAAGGGCAAGGAAACCACAACAATTACGGACGCCGGCCTAAGGCTCAAGGGCAACACGTCGCGCCGCCGTCCCCAGAAAGGCGACAAGTTCCGCCACGTGCACTTCGGCCTCAATTTCCATCATTACAACGAAGATCCCAAGCACACCCTCAAAGGCCTTCGCAAAGTGGACCTCAAGTGGTTCAAGGACGATCCGGCCTACGTGCGGGAAGTGTACTGCTATGACCTTTTCCGCCGCGAAGGCGTATGGACAGCTGTAAGAGACGTCTACTGCCGGCTTTGGCTCAAGGTGGGCGACGGCGACGAGATGTATTACGGCGTTTACGGCATGCTCGAGCACATCGACAAAAACTATCTCCGCATCCGCGAAAAAGAGTTCGGATCGCATGAGGGCAACCTCTGGAAATGCCACTGGAATTCCACGCTCAAGGATGCCAACGCCAGCATGGGGGCCGATAACAACAGCACCGATTATATCTACGAGCTGAAGACCAACAAGGAAACCGGAGAGGCCGCGGCAAAGGGCCAGCTCCGCAATTTCATCAAGAATCTGAACAACCTCAGCGGCAGTGAGTTCGACTCCTGGATAAGCAGCCATATGGACGTGGACCTGTTCCTGAAAACCTTGGCCGTGAACGTGGCGGTAGGCATGTGGGACGACTACTGGAACAATTCCAATAACTACTACCTGTACTTCAACACCACAGACAAGGAGAACTACAAAGTGTGGTTCATCCCGTACGACTATGACAACACCCTCGGCACCATGAAATCCCTTGGTGTCCAGTCCGATGCCGGCCGCCAGAATCCGCTTAAGTGGGGCGACAGCAGCTATCCTCTCACGAACAAGATACTGCAGAACACAACCTGGAAGAGCACCTACATCCAGTACCTCAAGGAAATGTGTGCCGGAAACTTCAGCGTATCGGCAAGCAAAAAGCGCATCCAGCAGTGGCAGGGCAGGATAAGCCAGTACATTTCCAACGACACCGGAGAGGATATGACGATGGAAGACCGGCCCGCCTCGTGGAGCAATCACGGAGAGTACCGGCTGCTGGAAGAGGGCTCAAACAACTTCTTCGAAGTTAAGGCAAAAGTGGTTAATTCGCTGTAAAATGGTTTCGCCCTATTTCATTTCCGCGAAAAAACACTATATTTGCTAAAAACCACAGTTTAATGAAGTTATCAAGCACTTTACTGGTAACCGCACTTCTGGTGTGTTCATGCTCCTTCGGCGGCCGCAAGGCGGGCGAAATTTCCGATGAAGCCCTGCTGGACACCGTCCAAAAGTACACAACCCGCTATTTTACCGATTTTGCCGATCCCGGAACCGGCCTGGCCCGCGAACGCAATAACGACCGGAACGGAAATATCGTCACCATCGGCGGTTCGGGCTTCGGAATGATGGCAGTCATCGCCGGCGCGGAACGTGAGTATTATCCGATGGAGGATGGCGTAGGCCTCATCGGCAAGATGGTATCGGCCCTGGAAAAACTGGAACGCTTCCACGGCGCCTGGGCCCACTGGTACAATGCCGATACTATGCAGCCCTTCAGCTTCAGCGAGTTCGATGACGGGGGAGACCTCGTGGAAACCGCCTTCATGGTTCAGGGCCTGCTCACCGCACGCCAGTGGCTCCTGGACAAGGACGAAGCGCTGGCGCAAAGGTGCGACCGCCTCTGGAAAGACGTGGAATGGGACTGGTACACCCGCGGAACGGATTCCCTGTACTGGCACTGGTCCAAGAACTGGGAGTGGAAGATGAACCACCGCATCAGCGGATACGACGAAACGCTCATCACCTACATCCTTGCCGGCTCTTCTCCCACGCATCCCATCAGCCGCGAATGCTATGAAGCTTCGTATAAGACATCGACCTATTACTACAACGGAAAAGAGTACTACGGAATCACGCTGCCCCTCGGAATGGATAATTTCGGAGGGCCGCTGTTTTTCTGCCACTACTCCTACCTGGGCCTGGATCCCCGCGGCCTGAAGGACGACAAGACCGATTATTTCGAGCGCAACCGCGCCCACACGCTCATCCACAGGGCATACGCCATCGACAATCCAAAGAAGCATCCTGGCCTGGGCGAAGACCTCTGGGGATTCACGTCATCGGACGATCCGGACGTTGGCTACAGCTCCCATCATCCCGGAACTGCCGATGAAAACGGTACCGTAAGCCCTACGGCGGCCATTTCTTCCATCGTGTATACGCCGGAGGAGTCAATGCAGGTAATACGCAAACTCTGGAGCATAGAGGGGATGTTCGGCCCTTATGGCTTCTATGACGCATATAATCCCGGACGCACTCCTGCGGTGGTGGACCATTATCTCGCCATCGACCAGGGTCCTGAGGCCGTGATGATAGAGAACTATCGCAGCGGCCTGCTATGGGATCTTTTCATGAGCAGCCCTGAAATAATTCCCGGACTTGAAAAACTAGGATTCCATTACGAAAACCATTAACCGTATGAAAAAACTGATAACCTTAACGATTGCCTTGACGGCAGCCCTCGCAGCATATGCACAGGGCTATCTGATTCAGGGTACAATCTCCGACGAGGTGGGTCCCGTCATCGGCGCCACCGTAGTCGAATCGGGAACAAGCAACGGTGCCACTACCGACCTGGACGGTCATTTCACCCTCCGCGTTTCATCCGCGGATTCCCAGGTTGAGGTAATCTGCATCGGCTACGCCACCCAGACCTTCAAGGCCTCGGAGGTCCCCGCCAGCATCCTCCTGTCCGACGACTCCACATTCCTGGACGAAGTGGTGGTGGTGGGTTACGGCACGCAGAAAGCCAAGGACCTCACCGCCCCTATCGTGAACGTCAAGGGAGATGAACTTGCAAAACAGGTTGCCGCCAACCCCATGAGTGCCCTCCAGGGTATGGTGAGCGGCGTGCAGATCACCCAGAGCGGTGCTCCCGGCGCCGGCCCTTCCGTGAAAATCCGCGGCGTGGGCTCCATCGGCGACTATGCGAACCCCCTGTATGTGGTTGACGGCGCATTCATGGACAACATCGACTTCCTGTCATCCAACGATATCGAGTCCCTGACGGTTCTCAAAGATGCATCGGCCGCTGCCATTTACGGTGTGCGCGCGGCAAACGGCGTTATCCTTGTCACAACAAAGAAGGGTTCGTCCGGCAAGGTAAGGGTGGCCTATGACGGCTATGTGGGCGTACAGATTCCCACCAATATCATGAAGCTCGCGAATACGGAGCAGTATGTGGAGATGTACAATCTGGCATATCCGGATTCCACCCCCAAGAATGTTGCCGATTACAATGGCGTGAGCACTGACTGGTACAGCGAACTGGTCCGTCCGGCGGCAACCCACAGCCATTCCCTGGATCTGTCGGGCGGCACCGATAAGACAAACTATTCGGTGGGCCTGAGCTACTATTACCAGGACGGTATCATGAACTACTGCACGAACGACTATAACCGTTTCAACCTGCGCGCCCGCTTGGACCAGACAATGACCTCCTGGCTTAAGATGGGTGTCAACACGGTTGTGTCGCGTTACGACAGGAACAATCCCAATTCTGGTGTTTACTATCAGGCGTTTGTCAATCCGCCTGTGTACGGAGTCTACAGCGATGCCAACACAGATGCATATCCCGAGCCTTTTGATTCGCCTCAGCGTTACGGCTATCCCAACTCCTACGGCAATCCGGCGGCATCGGCCTACTACAGCCACAGCACGGACAACGGGCTCAAGACCGTGTTCTCCATCTATGCCGAGGCAACCATCACTCCCAAGCTGAAGTTCAAGACCTCCTATAATCTGGACTTCAATTTTGCCGATCAGCAGAGCTATACCCCCGAACATTTCGTTGGCGGTTCCCAGGGAACTTCGGTGTCCAGCTTCACCAAAACTTACTCCTACGGTACTTATCAGATATTCGACAATACCCTAACATATTCCGACCAGATTGGGGCTCATTCCTTCACTGCCATGCTGGGTCAGTCCACACGCATGCAGTACAATGCATGGCTCACAGGATCGGCAAGCAATGTTCCCAACTTTGACGATGCATCCCGCTATCTGGTTAACGGCTCATACCGCAACCAGACTGCCACCGACGGTGCCGGCCGATACAACGGCATCTCATTCTTCGCCAGGGGAACCTACAGCTACAAGGACAAATACCTGGCAACGGTGACTTTCCGTGAAGACGGAAGCTCCAAGTATCAGGACAAGTGGGGTTTCTTCCCCTCCATCGGCCTGGGCTGGAACATTTCCGACGAGCCGTTCATGAAGAACACTCCGTTCAATTACCTGAAACTCCGCGCCAGCTGGGGTATGCTTGGTAACGACAACGTGCCCGCCAACGACATCAACATCGCCGGTACCTCCGGCGTGGATTCATCGGCAGTGTTCGGAGATACACTTGTGGATGGAATGGGCGCCCAGACGGTATATCAGAATTACCTCAAGTGGGAGGTGGTTACCGAAACCAATATCGGTGCCGACTTCGCCTTCCTGAACAACCGTCTCTCCGGAGACATCGACTTCTACCACAGGGTTACCGACAGGGTGGTTTTCCACGCTCCCATCGCAACCGGTGGCGGTGTGGCTTCATTGCTGGCGAACAACGGTAAAGTGCTGAATACCGGTGTCGAGTTCTCTGTAAAGTGGGCCGATACCGTTGGCGAGCTCAGCTACAATGTGGGCATGAACGCCACGATCAACCATAACGAAGTGCTTGCACTTGAAGGTCGCGATAACATCCCCGGCGCTCTTACAAACGGCGCTTATGCAACGATGACCCAGGTGGGATATCCCATCGGCGCATTCTGGGGCTACAAGGTGGACGGCATTTTCCAGAGCGAGTATGACGCCCAGATGGCCGATGTAACCCAGCTCTCCACGGGAGCGGGTTACTTCCAGTACCATGACTATGCCGGCAACGCCGACGGAACGCCCGATGGCAAGATTACCGAAGCAGACCGCGTTTATCTCGGTTCCCCTCTTCCCTGGTTGATGATGGGCTTCAATCTTGGCCTCAACTGGAAGAACTGGGACTTCTCCATGGTAATGAATGCCAACATCGGCAATAAGATTTTCAATGCCAAGCGAATCAACAAGCAGGTATTCTCAGACGGCAACTACGACTACGACTTCTACAAGAATGCATGGAGAAAGGACAGCCCCTCCAAAACATATCCTACTCCCAGGGTGCTTACGGAGCAACTGATGGCCCAGAGCAACAGCTTCTTCGTGGAGGACGGCTCCATGTTCCGCATCCAGAACATTCAGGTTGGCTACACCTTCAAGAATGTCTTCGGCAACGGAAGCGTAAGGGCGTATCTGTCGGCCCAGCGTCCCCTGTCTCTGTTCCGCTACAACGGTTTCACCACCGAAATCGGCGGTTCTCCCATTGCCAACGGCATAGACGGCTCCTCCGTTTATCCCATGCAGTCTATCTATTCCTTCGGTGTAAATATGAATTTCTAGGACTATGAAAGCAAGACTCATACTTATAATCGCTGCAATCGCAGCCGTTTCATGCTCCGATTTCCTGGATATCCGCCAGGAGGCTACAATGCCCTCCGCCGGTCTGGATTACACCAAGACGGACAATATATTCCTTCCTGTAAGCGCCGCTTATGCCAGCATGCGTCTCAGCGAGGGGCGCGCCCAGAGCTACGTGGCCGTCCTTTCGGTCCCTTGTGACGATGCCGACAAAGGCTCCACCGAAGCCGACGGTCCTACAGTAAAGGAACTGGACAACTTTACATATGGTCCGGACAACGGCCATGTAGAGGCTATGTGGAATTTCTTCTACGACATATCCTCCGCGGCCAATTACGCCATCGAGAGCATGGACCTTTTCAAGGAGGCCATCACCTCGGAAACCGGCCTGCAGACTGTTGAAGAATGCCGTGGCGAAGCCAAGATTATCCGAGCATACGCTTACTTCAATCTTGTGCGTCTGTTCGGCAGCGTTCCCATCATCGACAGAACCATGTCGTCGTCGGAACTGGCATCCATGAACGTCTCCACCCCGGAACAGGTTTATACCTTCATCTACAAGGATCTTGACGATGCGATTGCCATTGTGCCAGAGCATCATACTGATTTCAAGGGCAGGTATAACAAGTATACTGCAATGGCCCTCAAGGCAAAGGTGGCCCTTTACAGGAAGGACTGGAACGAGGCTGCACGACTTACGGATCTGATTATCGCAAGCGGAAGGTATTCGCTGATGAGCCGTTTCAAGGACGCATTCAACGTTGAAAACGAGAACGGCGCGGAATCCCTCATGGAAATCGAAAGCTCCGACCTTGGCCAGACCACTGGCGGCATGCCGCTCTGCTACTATGCCTTCATCCAGGGCCCCCGCGGAAACAAAGAACCGTTCCAGGGATGGGGCTTCAAGGTGCCCAACCAGAACCTGGCCGATTTCTTCGACTCCCGCGGCGATGACATCCGCAAGAGCGTAACCCTGCTCGTGCGCGGTACCACTACTCCTGAAGGCGACGAAATCTCCGATATCTGTTCCAATCAGTATTACAACGGCAAGGTATATGTGCCCACAAGCTACAATACCCGTTCGTACAACGCTTATGGGCTTGACCACAACATGAGGATTATCCGTTATGCCGATGTACTCCTCATGTTCGCGGAGGCTGTGGCAAACGGTGCAACCACAACGCTCACTTCCGGCTATACTGCCGACAAGGCCCTCAATGAGGTTCGTAAACGCGCAGGACTTGCCGAAACCACGGCAACGCTCCAGAATATATATGATGAGCGCCACGCTGAACTTGCGATGGAGGAGAACCGTTTCTTCGATCTTGTCCGCTGGGGCAAGGCCGTCGAGGTGCTCGGCCCGCTGGGCTTTACTGTCAACAAGAACGAGGTGTTCCCCATCCCTTCGGCCCAGAGGCAGCTTAACACCAATCTTCCCGCAACACCCGGATACACGTACTAAACCATATTTATAACACTTTTTAACAACAAAAAACAATGAAAAAATTCTTTTTGATTGCTGCAGCTGCAGTATTCGCACTTGTCGCTTGCGACAACAAAAACAACGGCGAGAATGGCAAGACCAACACTCCCGAGGTTAAGACCTGCGCCGAGAACCTGGTTCTCCACCTTGGCTTCGAGCCCGGTGAGAAACTTGCTACCGGTGTAACATTCAAAGAATCCAAGGGCTCCGCTTCACTGGACGGCGAAGGCTACATCGGCAAGGGCTGGACCAACACCACCGGCAACAACATGCAGCAGGCTTACACCAAGTATGATCTTGCAGCCAAGAATCCTTTCTCAGGCCTCAAGGACATGACTTTCACCGCATGGGTAAAGCTCAGCGACAGTTGCCCCAAGGGCGCTATCCTTTCCGTTAACGGTTCCGGTATCGACTGGCCTGCATTCATCGCATACTTCGACAATACCCGCGAAACCGATGGCGTTAAAGAGCAGCAGGTAAACGGCCGCGTTGTCCTTCATGATGCAGAAGGAGCAGAGCAGAACATCTGGCTCGATACCTACGCCAAGGAATTTGCAACTTACAACAAGTGGTTCCAGTTCGCATTCACCTACACGGCTGCAACCGGTGTATGGGCACTCTATGTAGACGGCGTGAAGGTAAAGGATGCGGAGTTCGGCCCCAAGCTTGACATCGGCGGCTTCCTCACAAGCACATCCAACGCAATGTATGTGGGCGGATGGGCCTCCTTCATCGAGGGTGCTTCAACTCAGGACTGGCAGTCTTACTTTGCCGGTTCCATCGACGAGATCCGTATCTACAACAAGGCTCTCTCCGAGCAGGAACTTTCCGCTCTCCGCAAGGAGGAAGTTGCAATCGCACTTTCCTAATTGCATTTTTACGGCGGCAGGGGGAGGGATCTCCCTGCCGTTGCCATTATGAAACGTCTTATCCTTATTGCTGTCGCCCTTCTGGCGCTTTTTTCCTGCGGCAAGAATAGTCCATCAGAGGATTTGCCCAGAGCAATGGTTGTGTCTGTGAAAGTGGACGGGGTGCCTGTAATCAACGGCTCATCCGTATCCGATGTCTCCCTTACCCCTACGATAGTGATGGAGTTTTCCCGGGAAATCAGCTACTCTGCGGTATCTGTCGCATGCCTGATGTTCAGCGGCGGTGATTTGGAGGCAAGTGTCGATGGCGCATTCCTTACTCTTAAGCCTGTGCGGAAACTGGTATCTTCTACCACATACCGCATGGGTATTTGGGCAGGAGACAATTTCGGCGTAGATCTGGTGGAGGAGTTTACCTTTTCGTTCACAACCTCTTACGACACCTCCGACAAGTTCCCCCGCATAAGCGATGAGGAACTGCTGGATAAGGTTCAGAAGCAGACTTTCAAGTATTTCTGGGATTACGCCCACCCGGTGAGCGGGCTGGCCAGGGAACGCTACGGCTCCGACGAAACCGTGACGACCGGCGGCTCCGGATTCGGCATAATGTGCATACCGGTTGGCGTTGAGAGGGGATTTATAACAAGGGCCGATGCCGTCGCGCGCATGCGCAAAATCCTTGATTTCCTGGAGAACAAGGCGGAGCGCTTCCACGGAGCGTACTCCCACTGGCTGAACGGCACCAGCGGCAAAGCCATAGCCTTCAGTACCAACGACAACGGAGGAGACCTTGTGGAAACCGCCTTCCTCATCGAGGGCCTTCTCTCGGCATCGCATTATTTCACGGAGGCCGATGAGGCCGATATCCGTGAGGCCATCGACCGCATATGGCGCGGCGTGGAATGGGACTGGTATACCCGCGGTGGTCAGAACGTGCTGTACTGGCACTGGTCGCCGGACAAAGGCTGGGCGATGAATATGAAGATTCAGGGTTGGAACGAGGCCCTTATGGTATATGTGCTGGCAGCATCGTCCCCCACACATCCCGTCAATGCCGATGTCTATCATAAAGGCTGGGCCCGCGACCGGTCGATGAAGCCTTCGCAGAACGGGCCTCTCTTCTTTGCACACTACTCCTTCATGGGCTTGAATCCCCATGGCCTGAAGGATACGTACTGCTCGTCTTACTGGGACCAGAATGTGGCCCACGCTCAGTACAATTACGATTATTGCGTGCGCAATCCCGGCAATCACGCCGGTTATTCAGCCACCTGCTGGGGGCTCACGGCCAGCGACATCCCCAACGGATATACGGCATCGGCCCCTACAAATGACAAGGGCGTGATTGCTCCCACGGCCGCTCTTGCCTCAATGCCGTACCTGCCTGAAAAGTGCATGGCGGCGCTCCATACCTTTTATTATATATATGGCGACAAGCTATGGGGCCAATACGGCTTCTACGATGCGTTCTGCCTGGACAAGAACTGGTTTGCCTCATCGTACATCGCCATCGACCAGGGACCAATCGTGGTTATGATAGAGAATTACCGCAGCGGCCTCCTGTGGAATTGTTTTATGGCCGATGCCGATGTGCAGGCCGGCCTCACCAAACTCGGATTTACTGTTGAATAATATATGAAAAGAACACTTACCCTCGCACTCCTGGCTCTGCTTGCTTTAGGATGCTCCACCAGGAATGCGTCCAACAGGGAGATGGACCGCTTCATCTCCAACCTGATGTCCAAAATGACTGTCGATGAGAAAATCGGCCAGCTGAACCTTCCGGTGGCCGGCTCCATCGTCACGGGTGAAGGCGCCAGCATCGGCGTGGAAGACCGTATCGCAGGCGGCGAAGTGGGCGGCCTGTTCAACGTGAAGGGTGCTGCCGAGATCCGCAGGTATCAGGAAATCGCGGTGGAGAAATCCCGCCTGGGCATTCCGCTGATTTTCGGCATGGATGTGATCCATGGCTATGAAACCACATTCCCTATTCCGCTGGGCCTGTCATGCTCCTGGGATATGGAGGCGGTGGAGGAATCGGCACATATCGCTGCGGTTGAGGCATCGGCCGATGGTATTGCCTGGACTTTCAGTCCGATGGTGGACCTTGGCCGCGATCCCCGCTGGGGCCGCGTGAGTGAGGGAAGCGGTGAAGACCCGTACCTTAACGCCCGCATCGCAGAGGCGATGGTTTATGGCTATCAGGGCCGTCCGGGCGAACAGTTCGTCTCGAAAGACCAGATCATGGCCTGCGTCAAGCACTTTGCCCTCTATGGCGGTGCGGAGGCCGGTCGCGACTACAACACCGTGGATATGTCGCACCAGCGCATGTTCAACGACTATATGACCGGCTATAAGGCTGCGGCCGATGCCGGAGCGGGCAGTTTCATGGCATCGTTCAATGTGGTGGATGACGTGCCTGCATCGGTGAACAAGTGGCTGCTGACCGACGTTCTGCGCACCCAGTGGGGCTGGAACGGCTTTGTGGTGTCGGACTATACGGGCATCTCCGAGTGCATCATGCACGGAGTAGGGGATTATCACGAAGTCGGCGTCCGCGCACTGAATGCCGGTATGGACATGGATATGGTGGCAGAGGCGCTACTTACCCAGACAAAGTCCGGTCTTGAGAAAGGAGAAGTGTCGATGAAGACACTGAACCAGGCCTGCCGCCGTGTGCTGGAGGCAAAGTACAAGCTGGGACTGTTTGAGGATCCTTACAAGTTCTGCCGCGAGCAGGAAGCCGCCAGCGTGGTGTACAGCGATGAGAACCGCGCCATTGCACGCCGTATTTCGGCCGATTCATATGTCCTTCTCAAGAACGATGAGTTCAAGGGCGGGAAGATCCTTCCTCTGGAGCGTAAGGGTACCATCGCCGTCATCGGCCCTCTTGCCAAAACGGGTGAAAATATGCCCGGAACCTGGTCTGTCGCTGCAAAGCACAGCCGCACAACAACTCTTCTGGATGGCATTACCGAGGTGGCCGGCCCTGATGTGAAAGTCCTCTATGCCAAGGGAAGCAACCTTTGCAAGGATTATGACCTGGAAATGCGCTCTACCATGTTTGGCCGTGAACTTGGCCGCGACGGGCGTTCCGATGCCGATATGCTGTCGGAGGCGCTGGCGGTGGCAAGGCGTTCTGATGTGGTTATCGCCGCTCTTGGCGAATCCTCCGAAATGTCCGGTGAGAGCTCTTCACGCACATGCCTGGATATCCCGGATGTGCAGAAAGATCTCCTGAAGGCGTTGCTCGGCACAGGCAAGCCCGTGGTACTTGTGCTCTTCAATGGCCGTCCGCTCACAATCCAGTGGGAGAGCGAGAACGTTCCTGCCATCCTGGATGCGTGGTTCGGCGGTACCGAGGCGGCATTCTCCATTGCCGATGTGCTCTTCGGCGACGTGAACCCCTCCGGAAAGCTTACGATGACGTTCCCCAAGAACGTGGGACAGGTGCCTCTGTACTATGCTCACAGGAATACGGGCCGTCCGCTGGAAGGGCCGGATGGCAAGGGTGAGTGGTTCGTGAAGTTCCGTTCCAACTATCTGGATGTGGACAATGATCCCGTGTACCCGTTCGGCTACGGCTTGAGTTATACTACTTTTGAATATGGCCCTGTAGAGCTGTCCTCCTCCGAGATCAAGGCAGGGGATAAACTCACAGCCACCGTTAAGGTTACCAATACCGGTGCTGTGGCAGGCAAGGAAGTGGTTCAGATGTACATAAAGGATGTTGTAGCGTCTTCTTCCAGGCCCGTCCGTGAGCTCAAGGGCTTCGAAAAGGTGTCTCTTGCCCCCGGAGAGAGCCGTGAGGTGAGCTTCGAAATCGGCATGGATGCGCTTTCCTTCTGGAACCAGGAAATGAAGTATGTTGCCGAACCCGGTGAGTTCCAGGTGTTCATCGGCGGAGATTCCACTACAAAGAACTCGGCTTCTTTCGAGTTGAAGTAGAGGCCGATACCCTGAGATACAAACAAATCACCCGCCCGGGATTCCGGACGGGTGATTAAGTTTAATCTTCCTGTAGGAGATTACTTCTTGATAGCGTCTACAACAGCGTTGCCGGCCTCGGCTACACCCTCGGCAGCTTTCTCAACGACTGCGTTTGCAACACCTTCAGCGGCCTGCTGTGCAGCAGCCTCGAGGGGGTTGACTTCTTCAGCGGCCTCAGCAGCGGGTGCTTCTGCCTCTACAGCGGGTTCTTCGGCGGCGGGTTCTTCGGCGCCCTTCTTTGCGTTGTTGTTTCCGCAAGCGACTGCAGCAGCCATCATGGCTACGATTGCAGCAGACATAAATACTTTCTTCATAATTGTTTGATATTAACTAGTTAAAGCTTAATTTTCTTTCCAAGCCGCAAAGGTAAAACATTATTTTAAATAAACAAACAGAAAATGCGTTTTTTTGCCTTTTTCAAAAAATTTAAAAAATAATTGTAAAAAAATTTGCAGGTTCGGAAATTTGTAGTACCTTTGCGGTCCCTTTTCGGAGGGAGTTCATTGAAAAGACTGAAAGGAAAGTACAAGCAAGTACCGAATAGTGTAACACTATTAACAATAAACGAGCGTCTATTCCTTATATGATATAAGGTAAAGTCACGGAGCAAGCTTAGATTTATAATAATATACAATGAAGAGTTTGATCCTGGC
>JAGAAY010000002.1 GCA_017615065.1 Bacteroidales bacterium
CCTCTCCTGCAGTTTGCTCCCTCTTAACAGCAAAGCCCTGACACTCCATCAAGAATGCCAGGGCTTGTATTACACCGAAAAATTCCGATTTATCGAATACAAATATACTACTTTTTCTCGGTCACTTTTGGTCACCTTGCTGCAAATTCGGTCACTTTCGGTCACCTTTTCCGGGAGTTATTTCACCTCACGATTATTTGGCTTAACTCACTGGAAATCAATTCCTTCGGTTATTTAAAATAACTCACGATAGCCACCAATACTGTAACCACCGCCCGAGGCACAAGAAGCGTCAGTCGCTGTAGTTGTGATCAACGATGATACTCACCGGAATGCCGGGAGCTACAGCGCTCAATTGGTCTTTTAACAGGCGGATAAACGACTCGTCATCCGTAACGCTTCGGTCGGGCACAACATCTACGGATACGCTGCCGGCGGACTCATCGTAGTAGAAACCGTGAACCTGGAGGATATGCTCCTGGCGGGCCAGCGTCTGAATGACATCTTTCTGCAACTGGGCGTGCTTATTATCCCCGGTCGCGTTGGAATAAACGCCCACCGTCATGATGATGCCGTGATTAGCCAACATCATCTCCGAAATCTTGCGGGTTAGCCCGTGAATCTGGTTCGCGGTCATGGTATCCGGTACGCCGATATGCAGCGAGCCGATGGACAGGTTGGGGCCATAACCGTGAAGGATGATGTCAAAAACGCCCTGCACACCCTCTAATTCGGAAATATCGGCCTTAATCTGACGGATCAGGTCCGGAGGCGCCTGGGCACCCAGCAGCTGATTGATGGGTGAAGCCAGCATTTCGATACCCGCCTTGATAATGACCAGCGAGATGATTGCTCCCAGGTATCCGTCCAGCGACACGTTCCAGATAAGCATCACGCCGGCAGAAATCAGCGTCGCCAAGGTAATCACTGCATCGAAAAGGGCATCGGAACCGGAGGCCACGAGAGCGTCACTGTCCAACTTCTTCCCCTGCCTGCGCACATACCATCCCAGAACCATCTTAGTCACGATGGCGGCAATAATCACAATCAGCGTAACCGTAGTATAGTCCGGCTCTGTGGGATTGATGATCTTCTTGACAGATTCCACCAGCGAAGTAACGCCCGTAGTGAGCACGATGACTGCGATGATGATGGCCGTAAAATATTCCACCCTTCCATAACCGAAGGGATGCTTGCTGTCGGCCGGCCTCACAGAGAGTTTTGTGCCAATGATGGTAATGACGCTGGAGAGCGCGTCGCTGAGGTTGTTCACGGCATCCAGTACCACGGCCACCGAATGGGCCAGCAGGCCGACGACGGCCTTGAACGATGCAAGAAGGACGTTGGCAATGATGCCGATGACGCTCGTGCGTATGATTTCCCGGGAACGATTCATATTTAGGCCGCAAAGTGCTCTTTGTTAAAAGCATCATTGATGATGTTCATGGCCTTCATGAGTTTGTGAATGTAGACAAACGGGCCGATGATAATCAAAGCGCCAAGAATATTCCATCCCCAGAAGGAGCCGGCGCTGAAACCGTAATCCGATTCGCGGTATTTCAGTTCATTGCCGATACGCTTGGAAAGCCTGTGGAACCAGACGAGGGAAGCAATACCAAACGTAAGAGGCGTAAGAAGAAAGAATATCCAAAGATAGTGCATAGTTTTCCTGCCATCGTGAGGCGTGGCTACCGTATTGATTTCCTCGGAGATGTGGCAATATACAACGAGTCCATAAATGCCGAATGTGATAAGGGAGAGGAAAAAGAACTTAGCAAGTCCGCGGTTTGTCCGTAGCATATGGAATTGTTTTAAAGGTTAGTGGTACAATAATACGGATTCTTCCCCATTTCTCCAAACTCCCTATCCCACCCCAGCACAGCTGAGCGTTAAAAAATAGCGAAAAATGACGCCGCGCCGTGCTAAAGCACACCGGAAAGCGAATAATACTACGATAATTGAGGTGCAGCCGTGCTCGTTTTTTATTACATTTGTATGTTGCAGTATCACAAACACATGAAAAGACTTCTTCTTGCAATCATCGCCACAGTACTCATTCTACCGGCATTTGCCAAGCACGCCAAGCCGGATTCCGGCTCCGTTATCCGATATTTGGGTGACAAGAAGGCATATTCGCTCCCTGCCAGAATTGTGCACGATGTCCTGGCGGACAAGACCATGAGCGCCGATGCCTTTGTGGAGGCATACTACGAACCGCTCCGGAAACGGATGCCGAAATATATCCGACGGGATTCCATCGGCGTGGATGATTCCGGCAAATACACGATGTGGTGCTATACCTTTACGCCCCGCAGGTATAAGAAGACCATTTATCTGCAGGCCGGCGTGCACGGGCGCAACGAGTTTGAGAGCTACTTCGCCGCAGCCTTCGTCATGCAGTTGATTGCAAATGCCGGAAAAAGCCGCGACCCGCATTTGAAATACCTCCGGAAAAACGTACGATTCATCGTCGTTCCTGTCGTCAATGTGTCCGATCTTGCCGAACGCACGCACCCGCCATTCAACGCATCCAACATCAACATCAACCGCGACTGGTTCGACGCCCGTACGCAGGAGGTCCGGAATATCAAGGCTTTGCTCTCCCGCTATGGGAAGGGTGAAATCGACTTCGCTTTCGACCTGCATACGGACCCCGAAGGGTTACCCGGCTGGGGTGCTTATCTGCTGCCCTGGGCCGACGACCTTCCGGCGGATATTGCTGAAAAGCTGCTCGCCATCAACAACTTCCTGTACGAGATCAATATCCCCGGCAAGGTTCTCTATAAGGGGCAGAATCTGCTGAAAGCCTTCATGGGGCCGAAGTCGGAGTATCCGTCATCGTCCCGGGAGTGGCGGGCGCACTGGCAGGAAGACTACAAACGGGGCACGGCCGCGAAATCATGCACTAACGGAATCTGGAAGGATTACGGCATTCCCGCCTGCACCCTTGAGCACGGCGCGCGCAAGTTCGGCCCCGAAGGCTCCGTCATTGAAATGACCCGCGCCATCGAACTCTTCCTGGGCCACATCATCGCCCAAAGCGAATAAGGGCGAATTGTCAGAAAGTTTTACGGCGTACAAGCCGGAAGGGGTTGTGAATCTTTGAGAGGCAGCCTTCCAGAATCATCTGCGCCGCGCTGCGGCCCATGGCCGGAAAGTCGGTGGAAAGCACTGTGAGGCCGCCGAGTACGAGCTGGCTGTTAAGGAGAAGCACCACGTCGCCGCGTTCCAGTACGGGCGGTACGCTGCGGTACTCCGCGATGTCCACTCCGGCATGTTCCGCAAAAGCCTTGAGAGACTTCACGATAACGCTCCCGTAGAGACTCTGGGGCATGACCATCACCTTGAGCCGCCCCCCTGCGGCAATCTCGTCCCGCACTTCCATCAGGGCCGTACAGGCGTCGGTGGCGAAGTCCTGATACACCACCCCGTAGTTGCCGGGAACCTCCCGCAGCCAGTTGTCCACCATGATAAGTTTACGGTTTGGAATCCTTTTCACCAGCCGGATCGCACGCGCCTGCGATGCCGCATCCAGGGCGAAATGGGGACTTACCACATAGTAGTCGTACTATTGCTTGTAGTATTCGTTCATCACTTCGCTCAGATGGTCCAGATTGTAGAAGCCGGTGAGGTTGGCGATTGTAAAAGGGCCGTCATCGAAAGGGATGGTTGCTTCCGGGCCCTGCTCGAGGAGCACCTGCGGTACAACACCGGAGTCTATGTTCTGCCAGCCTGCGTCGGCCATTCTTCCACGGGCCGATGAAATCTGGTACTGAATACCTTCGGCGGTGCGATACATACCCACGCCGCAACCGCCGCCGCCGCAACGCTCACCCATCAGGAGAATGCCCGCATCCTTGCAAATGGCAGGGAACATGTTGCCGCAGGAGAAGCACATCCGGCCCACCAGAAGGCCGAAGTTCAGGTTGTAGTGAACATCCTTGTCGGCCGCGTCGAACTTTCCGTCGAAGTTGCGGTCCACCTGATAAAACCACTGGAGACGTTCCCCGGTGAGGACGTTTTCGATGCGGGAGAAACTCTCCCCGTACATCAGGGATGTCATCGCCACCACCAGGTCCATGGAGCCGCCGCGGTTCAGCGTAAGGTCGATGACCAGGTTCTTTACCTCCGGATCTTCATCGGCCTTTTTGAGCGCGTCCAGGAAGATGACCATCTGATCCTGCCCGCTCACGTTCTCCATCGTAGGCAGGGGGCCCGTACCTGCATAATAGGCGCGCCAGGCGGCATAGTCAAGATGGTGAAAATCGTCGAAATGGACGATGGCGGTATCTCCCTTCTTGTGGTAATAACCCATGTCCGGGAAAACGAGCTGACGCATCGTGCTGATGGAAAGGCCCGTGTGGCTGACATTCAGCAAGGCGGCGTTGTAGGTGTTCCGATAGAGCTCCACCAGGGATGGGTAGGCCGCCAAATAGCGATAATCCGGATTCAGCAGAATCTCAGGCTCTTTCCAGATTTTGGTATGTCCACCGTCACCCAGGAAGATGTTCAGGCCCTCGAGCCCGGCCGCATAATCCAGCGGTTCCGGGGAATGAAGCAGGGTTTTGACGGTTCGTCCTTCGGCCGATGCTTCCAGCACACCGTCCAGGCCGAATGCGCGGAGTTCCAACTCATAGGTGGACCGGCCCGGCATCCCATAGAAGTTGTCCACCACAAAGCACAGTTCCTTGTAAGCGAAGTCCACCATATCCGCCTCACGGAATGTAGAGAGCAGGTTCTCCTTGGCCAACGACGGCTCCTGCGCATCGATGGCCCTTTCATCA
>JAGAAY010000042.1 GCA_017615065.1 Bacteroidales bacterium
AAACACCGGATCCATTTCCGAAATGCCGGTGACATAGGGCGCGCGGAAAGGCACTTTTACGGACATGTAATCCAGCACCTCGTATTTCTTGTCGCTGTAATCCGCCCCCACGTTCTTGGGAGTGATAACCGATACGCCGCCCACCTTCTCCTGCATCCAGCGGGCATAGTTTTCCACGCAGATTCCAACCCCGTCCATAACGGGAGGAAAGCTGTCGTTAAATAGGCCGATGTTGTAGTTCATATTTAGCGAAAACCCCCACAGAGTGGGTTCTGCGGGGGAATCTGGAGGTGCGAAGCGGAATCGAACCGCTGTAGCAGGTTTTGCAGACCTGTGCCTAACCACTCGGCCATCGCACCGTAAGGACTGCAAAAGTACGAATCTTTTCCGGAATTACAAAATTTATTTTACCATTCTCCTGGCCCGGCACAGTTCACCGGAATAGCGGAATTTTATTGCAAGCCGCCGCAGAGATATGCCGATGCGCCTGAGGGTGATGCCGATTTCGCCGGGAGCAAGGAGAGCAAGATATTTCTTCCCGCTTCTCTGGAGCCACTGCGACCGCCGTATCCTCTTCCGCAGTTCCACAGCCTCATGGAATCGGCCGCCGGTATATTCGTCCATCGCCGAAAGCAGACGGATACTGGTTTCCATAGGAATCCCGTGCCTGTTTGCCGATGACCAGGAACCCTTGCTCCGCAGCCGGTACACAGCCATGCAGTCCTCCAGATAGTACATTCCTCCGCGTGCCGACGCCTGCATCTGAAGGGCGTAGTCTATTGTAATAACGTCCCGGAGCGGTGTCTGCTTCACATAAATACCCCTCCGGCACATTATCGATGATGTGGTTACGTACCAGCCTCCGCCGATGATGACCTCCTCCGTTCCCAGCACCCTGGTGCGGGTGGCCGGAGCCACAAAACGCCGCGGCCTGTCATCCCGGGTAACCAGCGTCCTGTGTACGCATATATCCAGTTCAGGGTGCGCATCCAGGGCATCGGCCTGCTTCTGGAGTTTCAGCGGATCGGTCCAATAGTCGTCGCTGTCGCATAACGCCACGAACTCACCGCTCACCAGCGGATAAATGAACTCCCGGGTAATCACTACTCCCCTGCTTGTCTGATTATCGCTCTGCAGCACCGGAATGATGAACGGATACTTTGCGGCGTATTCCTTAATTATTTCAGCCGTGCCGTCGATAGATCCGTCATCGTGCACAATCACTTCGAACTCGAAGTTCGTCTTCTGCATCACTATACCGTCCAGGGCGTCCCGGATATAATCCATCTGATTATACACCACGCATACCACGCTTACTTTAATGCCTTTATCCATGAATTACACTGTAGCCGGCAAGCATGTCATGCAGCTGCTCGCGGGAATTGAACATTATTGCATCCAGGATGGACATCCGGGGAATGAACTCATCGGTAAACTGCGGATAGGGTTCTAGATGAGGGTCGATGAAGCGAAGGTCGATGCCGTGGCGGCGGAAATCATCGTAGCGGTACAGCGCCTGCCCGCCGGGAAGATTCAGGTAGACATCGGCCCCGCTGCGCTCGCAGAGGTCGAAAATGCGCTTCTCCCTATGGAGGGAACTGTTTCCGGGATAATCCGATGTGCGGCCGAAAGGAGTGCCGATGCTCAGATACCGGCACACTTCCCTGATGGAGTTCTCCAGGAAGGGATACAGCATGCCGCCTTCATCGAACGCAAGGATGCGCTGCGCCAGCGCGTATCCATCGGCAAAGAAAGGGGCCCTGCGATAGGCCATTTCCAGCACGCGGAGCAAATAGCGGGAGTTTACGGGGCACAGTTCTATTTCGTTGATGTAGCGGAAGCTGCTGGCTCCCTTTACGTCCACACGGAACCAGAACGGCCTGCGGTTCACCACAATCAGGTTGCGGTTGGCCCACTTGCGCGGCTGATAGGTGAAGTCGTCGCCAACCAGGAACAGGTCGGAGGCGGCGATCATCTGCCAGTAGCCCAGATACGGGAGGAAGTATGGCTCGTTGGCGGCAAGTATCATAGCACGTCGCAGTGAGCAAGGAGTTCGGGATCGTCTGTGTCGATGAAGCAGGCCTTGCGGTCATCGCCCACATTGGTAACGGGAAGGCTGGAAGCGCGGAACAGGCCGTCGCCGAAGTAACGCTCGTTCACGCAGAGCATCATGCCGCACATATAATCCTGATACTCAATACCTTCCCAAACAGTCTCATACGTTCGTTGCTTCAGGAACGGCTGAATTATCATCCCCTCGGGATGCTCCAGCAACTTCTCCCACTCCTCCTGCGACGTGAGTACCCCCGCGTGCACCCCCTCCGACTTTCCAAGACAATACGGCTTGATAATATATGCATTTTTATTGCTCTTTGCATCAGGCACATTCTCGCAGAGCGATGTGCCTATTGCATGGGCGCGTAAAAATGCCGTATCGTCAGGATTCAGGAAGGCCGAGGTGAAGGCATCCTCGTACCAGAGGCGCATGAAGCGCTTGTCGTGGATGAGGAAGATGTTGCGAAAGTCGCTGTACATGCCGGCGTCCATCATGGCGCGCAGGGTATCCATGGAGAAGGACAGAAGGTCCATCTGGTTGAGGGCGCTGATGAGGAAGACGCCGGGGCGGGCCCAGTCGGCCCTGCGGGGCTCCACTTCCGGAGCCTCCAGAACCGTTACCGTGCAGCCGTGACGCTCGTAGAACTCCTTGTAAAGGCGGATTTCGCCGGTGCGGTCGGCGCTCTTCAAAACATAGATGCAGCGCTTCCCCTCCAGAATTTCCAGCATGTAATCCATCATCTCCCCGTATCGGCTGTTGCGCGTTTTTCCGGGGAACCGCGCCATGAACTTATCGGCCGCCTTCTCCGCATACCAGCTCATGAAAATGCCATGCGCGAAAAAACGGGATGTTATCTCGCATATTTTCAGCGAGCCTTCCTCAGTGATGATATAGTCCGGCCTCCATGTCCCGGCCCGGAAAGGATATGCCTCCTGCATCTGCAGGATCTGCATTTCCTTCTCTCCAAGGGGCATGAATTGGTCCACATAATCTTTATAATGGAGGGCAAAATGCTCGGCGCAGGCATACAGGATGCGGTGAAGACGGTTCAGCTCCGCCCTGCGCGCAGACGTTATGCCCACGGGACGTTCGTGGTACCAGTGAAGATAATAAGGTATGAGCCCTTCGATCATCAGAACAGCCTGGACTGGTATCCCAGACACTGGAAGCCGTTACGGTTGATAATGGGAATCATGTCCTCCCCTATTCCCAGCTGCATGCGCACCCAGTAGCAGATGCTCACGCTCATTCCCAGAGTATCCGTGTACTTCATCATCTTGCGGATGTTTTCTATACACAGCTTGCGGTCCGGAGCGGTGCGGCTGCGCTGCTTCACATGATCGGCATTGGACGGGGTGGAATAATCCTCGTACAGCCGCTTCTCCATATCCTTGTCAAAGCGGCCCAGGATCTCTCCCAGCTGGGCAAGGTTCTCCTTGCACACGGTGAGGAACTCCGGCTTGTAATTCACGATGCCGGCGGCATGGAGAGAGTCGAAGAAAGTGCGGATTGTCTCATCGTTCAGACAGGGCGTGAAGATGGGCTGGACAAGGGCCGAATTGGCCAGAATGTCGTTGGTCTGGCAGAACTTCACCGCCTCGAGCCTTTCTTCAATTGTGGCAGCATAAGGTTCTATGATACTGCGAAATGCCGCAGGCATAATTGAAACGCTTGTATTGAACTGCATCCGCCCTTTGAGCTGCTTGAACAGGTCCAGGATGGACTCTCCCTCATCGACAACGGTGAGGTCGCTCTTGCCAGCCTTGGTGGCGATAAAGAGCCTGGCCCTGGACTCCGGGCAGCGCTTGAAGTGATCGATGAATTCGCGAAGGATCCTGTGGGCGATTCCGGTTTCCAGCGTTGCCGTCTGGAACGCCTCGGTCTTGGGCGAGAAATAGTAATAATGGTTCTGGTTTTCGCTCCCCTGCCCGTTCATCTCCTCCAGCAGTCTGCGCACATAAAGATGATAATTGCCAAAAGCCTTAATCACCGGTTGATGTTTTCCGTCGTTCACAAGGCAGTACATGCAGCCGATTCCGCAGCCCTGCACGGGATTGATCTCGTATGTGAGGGTGGGACAGCGGCCGGTATAGTTATGAATCTCGGTCTGAATCGCTGCGGGATCGCAGTCTTCCACGATGTAATTCTTATTCCACATATAGCAACAGTCCTTTTAAATATTCGCCTTCAGGATGATAGATATTCACTGCATGGTCGGCAGGCTGGTTTAGCCTGTCCAGGATGCGCACGCTCCGGCCGGTTTCCGCAGCGGCGGAGAAAACGGCAAGCGCAAACGCCTCCTTGTCCACCACCTGCGAGCAGCTGAACGTAAATATGAACGAACCCGGAGCCGCCTTGGAGATGGCGGCCGCATTGAGCCTCTGGTATGCGCGCAGGGCGTTCCGCAGGGCTCCGCGGTGCTTTGCGAATGCCGGTGGATCCACTATCATAAGGTCATACTTTCCTTCCGGAATATCCCGCAGAAAATCCATCGCATCGCAGCAATGGCCCTCGTGCGCCGTAAACCCGTTCAACTCCACATTCCTCTCCACCAGATCCATCGCACGGCGTGAACTGTCCACGGAATCCACGTGCAAAGCACCACCCGCCAAGGCATAGATCGAAAATCCCCCCGTGTAGCAGAAAAGGTTCAGCACCGTCCTGCCCTTGGCCAGTTCCCCCACCCTGCGGCGGTTGTCCCTCTGATCCAGGAAAAAGCCGGTCTTCTGCCCCTCGCACCAGTTTACCAGGAACTTGTGGCCGTTCTCCAGCACCACAGCCTCATCGGCATCAAATCCATCGGCCTTGAATAAATACCCGTCCACCAGATCCAGCCCGGCCTTGAACGGCGCGGTGCCGGAACTTTTGTCGTAAACGGCCTTCAGCGATGAGCCATAAACCTTCACCAGAGCATCGGCAATGGCCGATTTTGCCCTGAACATCCCGGCCGAATGGGCCTGCATTACGCATACCCCATCGTAGTAGTCGATTATGAGTCCGGGCAGGCCGTCGCCCTCCCCGTGAACCAGGCGGTAGCAGTTTGTCTGGGCGGCGCCATGGAGCCCGCAGGCGACACGCAGCGCCAGTGCCCTGGAAAGCATTGTCTCCCAGAAACCCGCCTTGGTGGGATCCTCGTCAAAGCTGAGAACCCGTACGGCGATGGAGCCTATCTGATAGTGCCCGTAGGCCATGAAATCCCCCTTGGAGGAATACACGCCCACAAGGTCGCCCTCCGCGGGATTGCCCACAATCTGCGCCACTGCACCCGAGAACACCCAGGGATGATAACGGAGAAGGGATTCCTCCCTCCCCGGCTTAAGATATATTTTCACCATTGGCCTTGTTCTTTTTGCGTCTGCGTCTGTGACGCCTGTTTTTCTTCTGAGCACGCGCAGCGGCCACCGCAGCCTCGTGGGCCGCCATCCTTGCCGCCTTTGCCGCAAGCTTCTTTTCCCGCATCACGCGCAGGCGTTCCTCTTCCGCCGCAATGCGCGCCTGGCGTGCCTGCATGGCCGCATAATGCTCCGGATCCCGCTGCTCAAGCGTGAGGGGATGCTTCTCCTCCTTCTGCAGCTTCAGGTACATCTCACGGCATATCCACGCATCGGTGGCGGCGTAAAGCTGCTGGGCGGGGCTAAGCTCATCGGCCTCCCAGTTGGACAGCTGCATTGCCTTGGAAATCTTCACTCCCAGGATGATCGCGGCCATCTTCTTCACCGCCTTGTCGCGTATGCCCCATTCCCACACCATCTTCTGAAGGTCGATGAAGCCGGCGGCATGGAAACCGGCCCGATGATACAGTCCGGTGATATCGCCACCCGTTGCCGCGCCCACCTTGATTATGTCAGGATCGGCCAGAATTGAGCAGAGCTTGCCCGGAATGCCGATTTTGTTGATTCGGAAAAGGAATGCCCTTTCCGCGCCGCTCAACTGGATCAATGCGGTAGGATACTGACGCTGGCCGGGCGAGAAGCAGGGGCGGGTTTCGGTGTCGAAGCCCAGCACTTTCTGCCTCTTCAGATAGCGGACGGCCTGATAGAACGAGTCGTCCAGCTTATCCACCACCTGGATCTTCCCGGGGAAGGAAGCCAGCGGCAAAGCTCCTATTTCCTCCGCACTAATCGTTATCTGATACATAGAAGCGACGTGTATTTTCGGCGAATGCATCCATGAATTCAGCCCAGGTGGGCGGCATGTAGCGGTCGGACAGTTCCACCAGCACAAGGTTGCCTGCGCGGTCCTTTTCTGTCCTGTAGAGCGATGCATCCGGATAGGAGATATTATGCGTGAAAAGGTTTTCCTTTCTCATCATCCTGTAGCAGCTGCGGCATAATGCCGATGTGGCCTCCACCACCCTGAAATCGGGTGCCATCACCTTTGCGAGGGCCAGATCCTCCTCGGAGAAACCGGCGCGGATGCTGTCCGCCTCCGCCATGATGCCATCGGCCGACGCTCCGAAATCGTCCAGCAGCAGCACGTTCATCGGCATGGGGGAACCGCTCAGACGATATTGCGACAGAATGCCGCGGAAGCCCTCGTCCTTAAGCTCCGGAGTGAGGACCTTGAGTGCCGATGCCGAGCACATGCCCGAGTGCACCGACTCATAAACCCCGCTCTCTGCCACCGAGGCCGATGCCCACACGCCGATATTCACGTTCTCCCCGCCTGTGAGGGCTTCTTCCAGAAGCGCCTGCACGGGAGAAATCGTGAGCGGAGTGCCGCCCGCAAGCTGGATAAGCGTATCCACGTCGAACTGCCCCCACTCCGACATATATGCCGATGACAGCAGCAGCACCTTGGCGCCGCTCTTGCGCTTGAGATTATCCGCGCTGTAGGGATTCAGGCGGCAAAGCGTGTCCATCGCGAATACCGAAAGCCGCACAGTTGCCTCGCGCAGCCCGTCCGGATTCTCGGGAATGAAGCCGCCGTACGGGGTATTCACCGGATCCAGCAGCAGGTCGAAATGCTCGCCGGAGAAATCCGGAAGATGGTCCGGCGTGAGGGATCCGTCGATGTTGTTCACGAAATCGGCAGTGAGCAGGCTTTCCGCCAGGAGTATGCTTTCCTCGGGAGAGCCGATGATGGCGATGCTGCCGTTGGGGCCGTCCATGGGGAACGACCTCACAACGTCCTTGAACCCGGAAGTGTCCTGCAGTATGCTGTATACCAGAGGAATAGTGGGACGGGGCGTGAATACGGTTTCACGGCAGGAAGTGAATGCGGCCACGGCCGCTATCGACAGTATTATTGAAAGTCTTTTCATAACCTGCAAATTTAGTCATTTACCTTATAATATGCAAAAGGAGATGGCGTTTTGCTTTTTATGGCGAAAAAGCATATATTTGTCAAAATGTTTAAGAAACTGCAGAAGACATGAAAATCAGATTTACTGCACTTGCGCTGGCCGTCCTGATGCCCATTCTGGCATCGGCCCAGCCCAACCGTCCAACCGCGGCAAGCTACACCTTCACAACAGATAAGGAGATGCCCGTAACCTCCGTGAAAAACCAGTTCCGCAGCGGCACCTGCTGGTGCTTCTCCTCGCTGTCCTTCCTGGAGTCGGAAGTAATCCGCCAGAAAGGTATCACCGACGAGAACCTGTATCCGGATTTCTCCGAAATGTTCGTCGTACGCAACTCGTACAGGGACAGGGGCATCAAATACGTAAGACTGGACGGCAGCCTTAAAATGGGCGCCGGCTCCGATTTCGGCGACGTGTTCGAGGTCATCCGCCAGGACGGCCTTGTTCCCCAGCAGGCATATTCAGGCATGAACTACGGCACGGAGCTTCCCGTCCAGGGAGAACTTGACGCAGTGCTCAAGGCCTATGTGGAAGCGGTGGTAAAGAATCCCAACCGCAGCCTCACCCCCGTATGGTCAAAGGGCTACATCGGCATCCTGGACGCATACCTGGGACCTGTTCCGGAGTTCTTCAGCTACAACGGGGCAACATACTCCCCCACCTCCTTCAGGGATGCAATGGGCATTGATCCCGACGACTATGTGGGCTTCACCTCATACACCCATCATCCGTTCTACACCCAGTTCGCAATCGAGGTGGAAGACAACTGGCGCTGGACTCCCAGCTGGAACGTCACCCTTGACGAGTTCATGGCCATCATCGACAATGCAGTTGAGAACGGCTACACCGTGCTGTGGGGCGGTGACGTCTCCGAACCCGGCTTCACCAGGGACGGCCTCGCCATCCTCATCGACACTGAGAACAGGAGCACCGCAGGGTCGGACCAGGCACGCTGGACCGGCTCGGCCGACCAGCCCAAACCGGAGCAGCCTGCATTCAACGAAATGGAGGTTACCCAGGAAATCCGCCAGATGATGTTCGACAACAAGACATCCACCGACGACCACGGCATGCACCTGTACGGCACCGCACACGACCAGAACGGTACCAAATACTACCTGATCAAGAACTCCTGGGGAGACACCGGAGCATACCACGGCACCTGGTACATGTCGGAGAAATTCGTCATGGCAAAGACCCTGAACATTGTTGTCCACAAGGACGCCATTCCCGCTGAAATAGCCGGCAAGCTTGGCATACGCTAATGTCTGTACTCAGAATCATCCCCAATACAATCACTCTCATGAACCTCCTCTCCGGGGTCGTGGGAGTGATTTTAACTTTGAGCGGTAATCCGGCCGCCGGTCTGCCTTGCATGCTGGCTGCTGCGGGCTTTGATTTCCTGGACGGCCTCGCCGCCCGGCTCCTGAACGTTCAGTCTCCAATTGGAAAGGAACTGGATTCGCTTGCAGATGTGGTAAGTTTTGGAGTGTTACCTGCAGTAATACTTTATATGGTGGTACCCGGTCCGATGTGGCTTAAGTGCGTTCCCCTTCTGCTTGCCGCCTTCTCCGCTTTAAGGCTGGCAAAATTCAATGTGGACACAAGGCAGGAAAGCAACTTCATCGGCCTTCCCACTCCGGCCTCCGCACTGCTTGCCGCATCCTTCTGCCACTACTCAATTTCGGGTGCAAGTCCATACCTCCAGAGCAACGTCGGATGGCTCGCTCCGTCGCTCGCACTGGCCCTCTGCGCACTGGTTGTTTCCGACCTTCCGATGTTCGGAATGAAGGTGAAAAAGGGGCATCGCCTGCTGGACACAAAACGCATGGTTTTCATTGGTTTTTCGGTGGCCGCAGTAGTGGTTACTGTGGTATTTTCGCAGCCCTGGAGCCTCGCACCGCTTCTGATCTTCACTTTTTACGTGTTGGAGAACAGTTGTTTAAATTTTATCCATAATTGATTGTAAATCAATAAATGAAACACGTGCGTTATGCGTGTTAACAAAAATGTTAAGCGCCGTAAAAAGGCAAAAAAGAGGACAATAAGGCTGAATGTCTGGGGTATTCTGGGCATCCTTGCCGCCGCCTGCCTTTTCGTAGCCTGGCCTTATATCAAGCACGGCCGTTTTGCCACTTACGGCACGTCCGTACCGGAGGGTTACGACTACTTCTGCCTTGACATTTCACACTACAACGGAGACATAGTCTGGGACTCTCTGAAGGTGGCCATCGACCCCCGCGGACATACCACCCGGAGTGTCATTCACGCCAAGAGAATTCTCCCCGTGAGGTGGGTAGTGGTGAAGGCCACGGAAGGCGAGAAAATGGTGGACGACCGCTTCCAGGATTTCTGGGCCGAAGCGGGCCGCATCAACACCAGCCGGGGCGCTTATCATTTCTTCCGCTCAAGCAAGGATCCGCGCAAGCAGGCGGAGAACTATATAGCATCCGTAAAGCTCCGCAAAAGCGACCTCCCCCCTATCCTGGACGTGGAGACCATACACAAGGGCTGCACCCGCAAAATGCTCAACGACAGGGTTTTAACCTGGCTGGAGATTGTAGAGAAGCATTACGGACGCAAGCCCATCGTCTACACTTCTGACTCTTTTGCACGCACTTATCTATCCTCTGATGTAACTGCAAACTATCCGCTCTGGATAGCCAGATATAACGAAGAACCGCCAAGAACCTCCAACTGGAGTATCTGGCAGTTCACCGACAAAGCCCTGGTGATTGGTGCACCGGGCTATTCCGATCTTTCTGTGATTAGGATAAACCCCTGAGTTCCTTAATCATAGCCGATGCTACCGCACGTGACGCTCCAGTTCCGCCCAATTGTTCGCGGATGGTGTCATAGTCGGCCTTCATGCCATTGCGGTAGCGTTCGTCTTCAAGAATGCGCCGCACCTCGCGGAGGAGGTTGCCGGATGTAAAGTATTCCTGCAGGTACTCCTTGAAAGCGGGCTTGTTTATAATGAGATTCGCAAGCGAGATATATTTTATCTTAAGGATGTTGCGGCCTATCAGGTAGGTTACGGGCGATGTCTTGTACCCCACCACCTGCGGCACTCCCAGTATGGCGGCCTCCAAAGACGCAGTGCCGGAGTTGATTACGGCAGCCTCCGCATGGCGCAGGACGGAATACGTCTGCTTTTCCACCACATGCAGCCATGGACGGCCTTCCAGCCAGTTGCCGTAATCGGCCTTTGTCCTGGACGGGGGCGCGGCAAGGATGAAGTGATAGTCGGCATACGCGGGAATCTCGCGCATCCGGGCGGCAAACTCCATGAATGTGGGCATCATGGTGGATATTTCCCCATTGCGGGAACCGGCCAGTAGGGCTATGTACGGCAGCACAGGGATGTCGTTCCGGCGCAGGAATGAGGGGGTGTCCTCCTTGACGGCATCGGACTCCAGGATTGCGTCCATAAGCGGATTGCCGCAATATTCGAACGGAATGCCCTTGCGCGTGAAATACTCCACCTCGAAGGGGAATATGATGAAGAGTTTATCCACATACGCCCTGAGCTTGGCGATTCGCCCTTCCCTGGAAGCCCACACCTTGGGGGCGATGTAGTAGAATACCTTGAAGCCGCGCAGATACGCAAAAGCGGCAATCCTGAAATTGAATCCGGGATAGTCGATGAGGATAACCACATCCGGCTTCCACTGCAGGATGTCCGTGCGGCACATGCGGTACCATCCGAAGAACTTCTTCCACATCTGAAGCACCTCCATGAACCCCATAACGGCGCCTTCCGAATAATCCATAACCATCCCCTCCCCTTCCTGATTCTCATGATACACCGCATTCATAAGCGGCCCGCCCCAGAACCTCACATCGGCCTCCGGGTCCTCCGCATACAGCCCCTTCATGAGATTGGACCCGTGAAGATCGCCGGATGCTTCTCCTGCAATGATATAGTACTTCATTACTTGTTCAGTCTTTCCAGTTCCGCGTAGTCAGTCCTGTCCAGAAGACAGGGGGTAATGGTGATCCAGCCTTCTTCGTTCAGGCTGTGGTCGGCCCCTTCGGCAACTCCGTCGGTTTCGTCATCCACAAAATCCCCTATCATCATATATCCTTTTTCGCCTTCTTCAAGGGGTGGAAGATCGGAGCGGGAGCCGAAGAACGATACCGGAGAATAATGGTCAAGCCGGCCCGAATCCCATTCCTGGAATTCCTTCACCCAATGGCCGCGACCCTGACGGGTGAACTTTACGCCCTTCACCTCCGAATCCGGAAGATCGGGGAAATTGATATTGTAGAAAAGGCCGTATCTGCCTTCCGGCCAGTTGTCAAGAAGCATCCTGATTATACCGGGGAGACGCTTCTCCACGACGGAGAAATCGGCATCCGGGGAGAAATTGCAAAGGGATACGCCGATGGCCTTGCAGCCGTTCAGCGCGCCTTCTTCCGTGGCGCCCAGGGTTGCCGAGTAATTGGCAGCCGTGGAGGAATTGGTCCCGTGGTTGATGCCGCAGACCACGAGATCCGGGTTGCGGTGTTCGTAGAAGTATTCAAGGCCGAACTTCACGCACGAGGCAGGCGTGGCGTCAAGATAGTGCCAGCTGCCGGGGCCCTCCTGCGGAAGGGGCTTGTATGCAAGGCGCTTGTGCCCGAGCGATACGGCCATCGACATGGCGCTCTGATGAACCTTGGGAGCCACTACGGTGATTTCCCCGAAAGCCTGCATAATTGCGGCCAGGGTATGGATGCCGACGGCCTGGTATCCGTCGTCGTTGCTTATCAGAATCTTCATAGCTGCGAATTTACAAAAAAAAGCCAAGTAATTTACGGGTATTGTTCCATATGTTGGGATTTTTTCGTAAATTTGCGTCGCTTTGAAAGCGCCTAAAAACATTTAACTAACAATAAATTGTATTAAAACTATGATTAAACTCGGTATTAACGGCTTTGGCCGTATCGGTCGTATGGTTTTCCGCGCTGCTGTGGAGAACTTCTCAAAAGACATTGAGGTTGTAGGTATCAATGACCTCCTGGATGCAGATTATCTTGCATACATGCTCAAATACGACTCCGTACACGGCAAGTTCGATCACGACATCAAGGTCGACGGCAACTTCATGATCGTAGACGGCAAAAAGATCCAGGTCTTCGCAGAGAAGGATCCCGCCGCTATCACCTGGGGCGCCCTCGGTGTAGACGTGGTTGTAGAATCCACCGGTTTCTTCCTCACTGCAGAACTTGCAGAGGCCCATATCAAGGCTGGTGCCAAGAAGGTTATCATGAGCGCTCCTTCAAAGGATGCAACTCCCATGTTCGTCTATGGTGTAAACCACAAGACCTACGCCGGCCAGAAGATCATCTCCAACGCCTCCTGCACCACCAACTGCCTGGCGCCCCTGTCCAAGGTGATCAACGACACCTTCGGCATCAAGCGCGGCCTGATGACCACCATCCACGCCGCCACCGCCACCCAGAAGACCGTCGACGGCCCCTCCAAGAAGGACTGGCGCGGCGGCCGCGGGATCCTCGAAAACATGATCCCCTCCTCCACCGGCGCCGCCAAGGCCGTCGGCAAGGTCATTCACGAACTGAACGGCAAGCTCACCGGCATGTCCGTCCGCGTCCCCACCTCCGACGTCTCGTTCGTCGACCTGACCTGCGAACTCGAAAAGCCCGCCACCTACGAAGAAATCTGCGCCGCCATGAAGAAGGCCTCCGAAGGCGAACTGAAGGGCATCGTCGGCTACACCGACGAAGCCGTCGTCTCCACGGACTTCCGCAACGACGCCCGCACCTCCATCTTCGACGTCAAGGCCGGCATCCAGCTCGACCCCACCTTCGTCAAGCTGTGCGCCTGGTACGACAACGAATGGGGCTATTCCAACAAGGTCCTCGAAATGGCCCGCGTCATCGCCGGCTAGTTTCGGACGATCCCTCCAAAGAGGCCCTCTTCCCCGGAAGAGGGCCTTCTTTTTGCCCGCGGGAGCCGCGGCGGGGCCCGCCGTTTTCTATTTTGGCCCCGAACCGCCGGAGACGGCGCCCACACCACAAACTCGAGGGCATGGACAATGGCCAAGCTTTCTATCGAAGATCTCGAACTCGCCGGCAAGCGCGTGTTCATCCGCGTCGACTTCAACGTCCCCCAGGACAAGGTGACCGGCGAAATCACCAACACCAAGCGCATCGAAGCCGCTCTCCCGACCATCCAGTACGCCCTCGACAAGGGCGCGGCCGTCGTGCTCGCCTCCCACCTGGGCCGTCCGAACGGCGAACGGAACATGAAGTACACGCTCGCTCCGGTCGCCAAAAAGCTGGAAGAGCTCGTCAAGAAGCCGGTGAAGTTCCTCGACGACTGCGTCGGCCCCGAAGTCGAAGCCGCCTGCGCCGCGATCAAGCCCGGCGAAATCGTCCTCCTCGAAAACCTCCGCTTCCACATCGAAGAGGAAGGCAAGCGCAAGATCAAGAACGCCGACGGCACCGAAACCAAGGAAAAGGCCGACAAGGAGGCCGTGAAGGCCTTCCGCGCCAGCCTCACCAAGCTCGCCGACGTCTACGTGAACGACGCCTTCGGCACCGCCCACCGCGACCACTCCTCCATGACCGGCGTCGAACTTCCGCAGCGCGCCGCCGGCTTCCTCATGAACAAGGAGCTCAAGGCGTTCGACCGGGTGCTCAACGACCCTCCGCGTCCGTTCCTCGCCATCCTCGGCGGCGCCAAGGTCGCGGACAAGATCCAGCTGATCAACAACCTGCTCGACAAGGCCGACCAGATCATCATCGGCGGCGGCATGGCCTTCACCTTCAAGAAGGTGCTGACCGGCATGTCGATCGGCTCCTCGCTCTTCGACGAGGAAGGCGCCAAGCTCGTGCCCGACCTGATGAAGAAGGCCGAGGCCCAGGGCAAGCAGATCATCCTCCCCGTGGACTACGTGATCGCCGACAAGTTCGCGCCCGACGCGCAGGTCCGCGCCGCCGACGACGAATCCGGCATCCCGGACGGCTGGATGGGCCTGGACGTCGGCCCGAAGTCCTCCAACAAGTTCGTGCGCGCGATCCTCGCCGCCAAGACCGTCGTCTGGAACGGCCCC
>JAGAAY010000005.1 GCA_017615065.1 Bacteroidales bacterium
ATAGGGGAGTAGCCAGCCCACAAGGGCGTGGCCGGCCTCGTGATAGGCAATGGTGCGCTTTTCCGCCTCCGTCATGATGGTGTTGGACTTGCGCTCCAGACCGCCGATGATACGGTCTACGGCATCCAGGAAGTCCTGCTGCTCAACCGCCTTGTGGTTGTTGCGTGCGGCGGTGAGGGCCGCCTCGTTGCAAACGTTGGCGATATCGGCACCCGAGAACCCGGGAGTGTGCTTTGCCATGAAGGAAAGGTCGAAGTCAGGGGCGGTTTTGATGCCCTTGAGGTGCACCTGGAAGATTTCCTCGCGTTCCTTGAGTTCCGGCAGCTCCACATGGATCTGGCGGTCGAAACGGCCGGCGCGCATGAGCGCCTGGTCCAGGATATCGGCCCTGTTGGTTGCCGCCATCACGATGACTCCGCTGTTGGTGGCGAAGCCGTCCATTTCAGTGAGCAGCTGGTTGAGGGTGTTCTCCCGCTCGTCGTTGGAGGTGAAGCCGGCGTTCTTTGCACGGGCACGGCCAACTGCGTCGATTTCGTCGATAAACACTATGCAGGGAGCTTTCTCCTTTGCCTGGCGGAAGAGGTCGCGTACGCGGGATGCTCCCACGCCTACGAACATTTCCACGAAATCGGAACCCGAAATGGAGAAGAAGGGAACGTTGGCTTCACCCGCCACGGCCTTGGCCAGCAGGGTTTTACCTGTTCCGGGAGGGCCCACGAGAAGGGCTCCCTTGGGGATTTTGCCGCCAAGGGCGGTATATTTCTTGGGATTCCTGAGGAAATCCACAATCTCCATCACTTCCTCCTTGGCGCCGTACAGGCCGGCTACGTCCTTGAAGGTGATCTTCACGTCGCCTTTCTCTGTCTGGCGGGCGGTGGATTTGCCGGCGGAGAACGGATTCATGCCGCCGGGACCCGCGCCCATTCCGCCGCGGTTAACCCCGCGGAACATCCAAATCCAGAAGATGATGAGCAGGCCGAAGGGGAGTATCCACTGGAGGGCATCGGCCCAGAAGTGCTCCTCGTTGCGCATTATCACCTTGAACTGAGCTTCCTCCGGGAGGGTCTCGTTAAGTGCTTCGAAACTGGTTTCCGGATCGAACTTGGTGGATACCAGGAAATAGAAATGAGGGCTGCGGCGGGGGACCACCTCCCCGGGGAATTTGTCCTTGAATTCACCCAGGCGGTCCGGCCTTATGGAGACTTCACCCTTGAAGTCGTTGCGGATGAAGGAGATTTTCTCCACCGCGCCGGTATCGGCCATTGCCTTCACTTCTTCCCACTCCACCTTCTGAGGCTTTGCGGAACGGTTGCCCATTATGGCCCATCCAAGGCCGATGATGAGTATGCCGTAAAACAGCCAGGAAAGGTCCACGGTTATAACCCTGGTCTTGCCTTTCTTCCTTTTGTTGTTGGGGTTGGGAGCCATTTACTCTTCCTCCTTCTTTGCTGCGGCCTTGCGGCGCTCCTTGTACTCTTTGCGGGGGAAATCCGACCATAGGTCTTCCAGGCGGTAGAACTCCCGGTATTCCCTCAGGAAAATGTGAACCACTATGCTTCCGTAGTCCTGTATGATCCAGAAATTGTTGCCTTCTCCCTGGGAACGGTACAGGCGGTGGCCTTCCTCTTTCATCTTCTCCGCAACGTTAAGCGCAACGGCACCCACCTGAGTGGTGTTTGAGCAGTCGCAGATAACGAAGAAATCGGTGATGGCACCGTCCAGTTTTCTCAGGTCCAGAGACACTACATTCTCTCCCTTCTTGTCCAGTATGGCGTCGGCTATAAGCCTCAGGTCATGTGTAATCATTTATGTTTTTTTAGTATTTTTGCAGTTACAAATATAATCAATTTCTGCACCAATGAAAAATGCCTGGGCAATAAAGTGGATGGATGAGCTCGATTCCACAAACAGCGAGCTTCTGAGGCATATTCAAAGCTATGACAATTTGTCAGTTATAGCGGCCCGGAGGCAAACTCAGGGGCGCGGGCAGAGGGGCAACAAATGGCTGTCGGAGCCGGGTGCCAACCTCACATTTTCCATCCTTCTCAAGCCGGATGTCCTGGAGGCGAAAGACTTCATGTCGATAACCTTCCTGGCGGCATCGGCAGTGAGGGATTTCCTTGCCGATGAAGGCATCCCGGCGCAGGTGAAATGGCCGAACGACATTTACGCCGGCAAGCGCAAAATCTGCGGAATGCTCATAGAGAACGGCCTGGAGGGCGGCAGGATCGCGCATTCGGTCATCGGCATCGGCATAAATCTCAACCAGACATGCTTCCCGGAGTCCATTCCAAATCCAACGTCGATGAATCTGCTCACCGGCAGGGAATTCGATCCGCAGCAGACGCTGGAAAAACTGCTTTCCTATTTCGATACAGGCGCGCTCGCGCACGCGGAGGAATTGCGTTCAAGATACCTTCACGGGCTTTTCCAGAAGGACGTTCCAAGACAGTACAGGGATGTGGTCAGCGGGGAGGAATTCACCGGGACGATACGCGACGTGGAACCCGGCGGCCGCCTGGTGATGGAAACGGCGCAGGGCACAAGGCTGTTTTCTTTCAAGGAGTTAAGTTATATCCTGTGAGCCCTCGATAAGCTTCACAAGCTCGTCTACGGCCTCCTGCTCCGGGATGTGGCGCTTTACAGGCACACGTCCCTTGTAGAGGGTTACCTTACCGCCGCCTTCTCCAACGTAGCCATAGTCGGCATCGGCCATTTCGCCGGGGCCGTTCACGATGCATCCCATCACGGCTATTACCACGTTCTTAAGGTGAGAAGTGCGGCTTTTAACCGCTTCGAATGCCGCCTGAAGGTTGTACATAGTGCGGCCGCAGCCGGGACAGGCAATGTACTCCGGCTTATAGAAGCGGCGCCGGCATGCCTGCATTATCTCGTCTTTAAGATACTCGTCGTCGAGCGGAATGTCATCCACCTCATGGTTAAGGAGCGGGGCGCCGTAATCACACGCGGCCTTCAGGATGCGCTCTTCATCGGCAGGGAGGGTATTTGAACCGGGATGCGGCGTTCCATAGCGGTCTGCAAGGTAGCGTGCCACCGGAAGCTCATTCTCCGGATCCTCGGTGAGGGAAACCCTTATTGTATTGCCGATGCCCTCCGAGAGCAGCGTGGAAATGGCCACACAACTCTTGATCCGGCCGCTGTCCCCGTTTCCGGCCTCAGTAACACCCACGTGCATGGGGAATACTACGCCTCGCTCCTGCATAAGGCGCGCGAGTTCCCTATAGGCCTGCACCATAACAACGGTGTTCGATGCCTTGAGCGACACCACGACATTGTAAAAATCGGCCTCCAAGCACATATCCACCCATTCCATGGCAGCCAGGGCCATCGCCTCGGGGGTATTGCCGTATCTGTCGGTAATATAGGCCCCGAGAGAGCCATGGTTAAGGCCGATGCGGATGGCCGTTCCGTACTCCTTGCAAACCTCCAGGAACAGGCCGAACTGACGGCGTGCCTCCTGATGGTCCTTATGGAAGTTTCCGGGATTGATACGCACCTTTTCCACCACTTTGGCCGCTTCTATGGCAGTTTCCGACGAGAAGTGGATATCGGCCACCAGGGGAGTGCGGATGCCTTCCCGGCGGAGCTGAGTCTTAATGGCTTTCAGATGGGGGATATCCTGCAGGCCGGGCACCGTGATGCGGATGAGTTCCGCTCCGGCTGCAGCCAGGCGCCGGCACTGGGCAACAGTGGCATCCACGTCGTTCGTGTGTGTGTTGCACATGGTCTGAACCACTATGGGACGGCCGCTGCCTATGAGAACGCCGCCAACGTTTACTGTGAGGGTATTCATCTCTGAGTGTTTAATCGCTCCACATTTTCCCGGGCCAGGCGCCGGAGGTCGCTTCTGGAGCGGCCCACGCGGGGAGTAAGCTGGTAGTAAAGGCCGAAGGTAATAGCCGCGTCAAGGGGATATGCATAGCGGTAATAGAAGCCCTCGCCGGTGAAATCCGGATCATAGAAGGTTATCCATCCCCACTTCACCAGGGCGTTGATGTGGATTTCCACCGGGTCGAACATTATGGCGATGCCGGGGCCGGCGGCCATGCCGGCGGTCCAGCGGTTTTCATCGTCCTGGAAAGTATTGCGCATGCCCTCGAACTTCTCCCGCACGGTGGCCGACGGGTTGAAAGTGATGTTGGGATGCTCCCAGAAGGCTTTGCGGTCCACGGTTTCGCGATAGCCGGCATAGAAGCCCACTTTGGCCATGAGCTTGAAATGATCGCTGATGTCGAAATGGCCATGGGTTAGCATGAACACCTCGGGAACGCGCATGGCAGCCTCGTATGCATAGGTACCGGAGACATATCGCACGTTGCCGGTTTCCTTGGAATATTTGAACTTGTATCCCTCCCAGGTGTACTGGAAACCCAGTTCCAGGCCCACGTTGGGGAACATGTTCATCATGGTGGCGTTCTTGATTATGGAAAAACCGTAAGTGGGGTAGTGGACGGCCACCTCGCTCGCCCATGTGGGATTGAAATAACCGTTGAGCAGGGTTGCGCCGCCGAACGCGCCGATGAGCCAGTTGTTGTTGGGACGGTTCTGCCGGCGGATCTGAACCGTATCCAGATACTCGTCGGTTATCTCGTCCGGCAGTTTGAAAAACTCCGGTTCCTGCGCGCACAGCGACATCGGCACGGCAATCAAAAGGCAGATGAGCAGCTTCTTCATCGGAACATCTCCTCCAGGTCGATTTTCTGCACCAGCTCCGTCCGCTCGGGGATTTCCAGGAAGTACTGGTCGTTGAGTTTGTAGAAACGCACCTTCTCCGGCTGGCGGTGCTCAAGCAGGTTGCCGGTATCCACCAGCGAGTTTCCGTTCTTGTCCTCCGTTACCCTGAGGCAGTATTTGCCCGCCTTCAGGTAGGGGAACAGCACCGCCTGGTTGCAGCTCACTATGAAACTGCGTATAACCTTGTCGCGCTTTTCCGTGAGAAGGTCGATTATATATTTGTGGCCCACGCCGCTCAGTTCCAGGATCAGGGAACTGAGTTTGTCGTCGTTCGGCAGGGTAACCTTCATTTCAGTGCTGTCGTTGTAGTATCCGTTCACATCACGGAACAGCCTGTAGGGGAGTTTCAGATAATAATCGTATCCCTCCAGGAGCTTCTCGTCCGGCATAATCGTGTAGCGGCGGAGGTTCGTGGAGTCGCGCGTAACGGTGTACGAGCCGCGGTGTTCCTGCTGGCGGGGATTGACGCTGCGGAACACCAGGGAATCCCAGTGCTCCTCAATGAGCGGATACTTGAACTCAACGCTGAAGCCATACTGCTCCACAGTGGTGGGATCCACTGCCGATGTGTACACGGCAATAGTGTCTTCGTGCTTGAGGTTGCGCTGGGAACTCTTGGAAAGCTCTGCGCGAAGTTTCTTGTCTATCGGCAGGAGGACTTCTTCATTGGTGGGCACCAACTTGCCCAGGCTGTCCGTTTTGTCGTACCTTATCTGTAGTATAAGGGTGTCCGGAACATGCGGAGTGTTCACCCAGAGTTCCACGGAGTCCCACTGCGGATTGAACTGGCAGATGAGCCTTTTTGCGGGAATGCCCTTGAAGCGCATGCCGTAAACCCTGGCACCGGGAGCCATGAATGTGATATAGGCGGTGCGTAGCCCAACGCGTTCTTTCTTTACTATGTACTGCTTGGACGGCTTCTCGCGGAAGAGATTGAGTTCCACGTCGGTTTTGCGAGCCAGGCAGTGGGCGGTGTCCTTCATCTCGAACTTGAGCAGTTCGTACAGAGTGTCGCTGTATACCATCGAGGGACGGAACAGCGTATCCAGGAAGGCTATGGTTTCCTGGTCCGGGTCGTAGATGTTGTTGCCGTTGGCGTCGTTTATCGCATAAACGCGGTAAAGCGTATCCTGGATATTCCTGAGGCTGAAGTATCCCCAGTCGTCAGTGCGGGCGGCGGCGAAAGGACGGCGCAGGAAAACGGCCGAGTCTGAATGGTCCTTGTAAATGAGCACCGTGGCGCCTTTCACCGGTTTGAGGGTATTGCAGTCCTGGACGATGCCGGTCATGCACATGGAGTCTATCTGCGGGCCGGTGGAGAACACCAGGGTGTATCCCGGGTGCATGTTGCCCTCGTTGTTATCGGCAATTGCTCCGGTAAGGTCCAGCGTATAGGTGGTGTTGGGTTCAAGGTCGCTCTCGAAGGTTACGATTACGCTCTTTCCCTGGATCCTGGTCTTGGGCTTTTTCTCCAGCGGAGGGGACAGGAATACGGCCTGGGGGTCCTTGATCTTCACATACTCGTTGAATGTGAACACCAGTTTGGTCTTGTGGACCGGCACGTTTACGGCCCCGGGCAGGGGAGACACCTTTTTAAGGACCGGCGGTATTGTATCCTTGGCGCCGCCGGTAGGGGGCGTGGTGGTGTTGGCGCAGGATGACGGGAACATCATCGCACCCAGCACCAGGGCCACGGGGACCAGCGGTATCAGCAGGCGGAGTATCCGTTTCATAGGTCGGTACGTGTTATATTCCGAATTCCGTCGATGCCGGAGAGTCTCCGGATCACTTTCTCAAGGACTTCGGTATTGTTGACGTAAAAGTCGATAAAGCCTTTGAATATGCCTTCATCGGCAGCTATGTCGATGCGGCGCATATTCACGCCCATCACCTCGGAGAGATAATGGGTTATTTCGTTCACAAGGCCCTTGCGGTCGATACCCTGCATGGAAATGCGCACAGGGAAAGACAGGCTTTCCGTTTCGCTTCCCCAGTGGGGCACAACAACGCGGTCTCCGTGAGTTGCGGCGATGCTCTCCGCCACAGGGCAGGATTTCTTGTGGATGGTAACAGTCCCGTCCGGAGCACGGAAGCCGATGACGGAATCCCCGGGTATCGGATTGCAGCATGTGGCGATTACATACTTGCCGTCCTCCTCAGTGATTTCCATGGTCTTGGGCTTTGCCTCACGGCTGAACAGGTTGCTCAGCCATCCCTTGGAACCGCTTTTCTTCTTTTCAAGCATTTCCTTCACCATATCGGCGGAAATGGAGCCGATTCCCACGTTGAAGTAAAGGTCTTCCGCGTTGGATGCGCCAAGGTTCTGGATAAGGAAATTGAGAGTCCTGTTGTCCTTCTTTGAACCGGTTGCGGCTATCTGGCTGTCCACTATTCCCCGGCCGAAGTCGATGCTCTGGCGGCGTTCCCCGCGGAAGTAGTCCATGACCAGGGCCCTTGCGTGACGGGTTTTCAGGAACTCCATCCATTCGTGCTTGGGCCTTTCTTCCGCAGCGGTTATTATTTCAATCTGGTCGCCGGGTTTGACCTTGTAGCTCAGGGATACGAGTTTCTGGTTCACCTTTGCCGCGATTGCGGTATTGCCGATTTCCGAGTGGATGAGGTATGCGAAATCGAGCACGGTGGCTCCGGTCTGTATCGAGCGCTGCTCGCCCTTGGGTGTGAATACCGTGATTTCCGCGCTTGTGAGGTCGTTGTGGATGATGTCCAGCAGTTCCAGGGCGTTCACGTCGGGGTTGGACAGGATTTCCTGTATGCTCTGGAGCCATCGGTCCATCTCTTTGTCGCCCTCGCCGGCATAGCCGTCCTGCTTGTAGCGCCAGTGGGCCGCGATACCCCTTTCCGCGATGTCGTCCATGCGGGTGGTGCGGATCTGGACTTCCACCTTGATGCCTTTATCGCCGATGAGGGTGCAGTGCAGGGCCTCGTAGCCGTTGGGTTTGGGCATGTCCAGCCAGTCGCGCGTGCGCTCCGGGATGAAGCGGTAAAGGCCGCCAAGGATCGAGAAGATGCGCATGCACTGCTCGCGCTCCGTTTCTCCCGGAACCGGGTCGAAAATTATGCGGATCGCATACAGGTCATAGACCTCCTCGAAGGACACGTGCTTGGTTTGCATCTTGTGCCACACGGAGTAGGGGGTTTTCACCCTCTTCACAATTCGGTAGTTGATGCCTGCCGATGTGAGCCTCTTTTCGATGGGGGCGACGAAGGCGTCGATATCGGCCTTGCGTCCTTCCACGGAACGGTTGATGAGCCTTTCCACCTCGCTGTAGGCCTCCGGCTCCTTGAATCGGAGCCAGATGTTCTCCAGTTCCGTCTTCACGCTGTAAAGGCCCAGCCTGTGTGCCAGGGGGATGAAGATGAACATCGTTTCCGACAGTATCTTGTCCCTCTTGTTCTCCGGCATGAATTCTATGGTGCGGCAGTTGTGGAGGCGGTCGGCCAGTTTGATCAGCACAACGCGCGGGTCGTCGTTAAGAGTGAGGAGGATGCGCTTGAAATTCTCCGCCTGAAGGCTCCTGACGGCCGATTCCGACTGTTTGCTGTTCTTGTCGCCGGTATCCAGCACGTTTTTAATCTTGGTGAGGCCGTCCACCAGCGTGGCGATCTTGTCGCCGAACAGCTGACGGAGGTTTTCCACCGTAAACTCCGTATCTTCCACCACATCGTGGAGAAGGGCCGCCGCTATCGACTTGTATCCAAGGCCGATGTCGTCCACGACAATCTGCGCCACTGCGATGGGATGGAGCATGTACGGCTCCAGGCTGCGGCGGCGGACGTTCTTATGGGCCTCGTTCGCAAACTCAAAGGCCTTCTGTACGACTTCCAGCTCTTCCTCCGACTTGCATCGCTTCTTGGCCGACTCCCACAGATGGGCGTAGGCGGCGTCTATGAGGTCGTAGTCGTGCTGTGTGAATTCCGAATAGCTCATGCCTTATCCTCCTTTCTTTTGACGGGTGCCGGCGCTTTGTTCACGTTCTGGAAGGCATAGGAAAGCTCCGCGCCGTACAGGACAATGGTCCATCCGATGTTAAGCCAGATCATGAACAGGGGAATCGCGGCCAGGACACCGTACACGGCGCTCTGCTTGGCCACCATCACCTGGGTTTCCAGGTACAGGTACTGAACTCCGGTGAACAGGATGCCGGAAACCACCGCCGCCTTGAGGGCGTGTCGGTAGTGCACCTTGGTTCCGGGAATGTACTTGTACATAGCCGCCAGTATAAGAATCGCCGTTGCGGCGAAGGTAATCCACGAAAGGGCCGTCTTGAGGCTCTCGGAGAAAGCCAGCTTGGACGGTACGATGAGGTCCAGGATGTGGGAATACACCACCGAACCGGAGAAGAACAGCACGATCACGAAAGGCGAGAGCAGCAGAACTGCCAGCACTACGCCGATCATTTTGAAGAAGCTGCGCTCCTTTGGAACCCTCCACACATTGTTGAATACGCGCCTCACGCTCATCATCATCCAGATGACGATCCACAGGAAGGTGAGCATGCTTATCAGGCCGAAGAGCCCTGATTCCGCCGTGAGGAGGATATGGTCCGCCGCATTGAGCAGATTGTCGATGAGCTGAGGATTGTCGAAGTTGGCGAAGAGGAATTCCGCAAGACGGTCCGACAGGCCCAGGCCTCCGGTGAGGTAGAATGCGATGGCCAGGAAGGGGACGATGGACATCATGCTCTGATAGCTGAGCGCAGTTACCTGGAAGCCGATTTTCTGGTCCGCGAATGTGTTCATCATAAGGAGCACCGTGCGGAGATCCGTCACCGCCCTCTTCTTGAAGCGCGACAGGTCATCGGCATTCAGGAACCAGATGTCGTGCGTAATGAAGCGAACAACACGGCTTATAATCACCGAGATGTAGCGGATGCGCACCTTTATCGCCTTGAACAGTGGTCTTCTCTTCCTCTTTCCCATATCCTAAAACAATGTCCAGTCGCCGTCCTCATCGGCCTTTTCCTCCTCGGGGGCGGGGGATGGGGATGCGGGTATCATCGACATGAATTCCTGCTCGCCGATGACGGGGATGCCCAGCCCGGCGGCTTTTTTAAGCTTCTCCGGCCCGGGCTTGGTGCCGGCCAGGAGATAGTCCGTCTTTGAACTCACGGAACTTGAATTGCGGCCTCCGTTGGCTTCTATCAGGGCTTTCATGTCGTCCCTGGAGATGGAGAAGTTGCCGCTTATAACTATGCTCTTGCCCTGAAGCGCGTCCGATGCGGCCTGGGCGGTTTCTACGCTGAAACGCAGGCCGGCGGCCTTGAGGGCCTCGATTTCCTGAATGTTTTCCGGCTCACGGAAGAAGTTATAAACGCTGTCCGCTATTACTTCTCCCACTTCCGGAACTCCCAGCAGATCTTCTTTGGATGCTGCTTCCAGCTGCTCTATGCTGCCGAAATGACGGGCGATATCGCGTGCCGTAGTTTCTCCCACGAAGCGTATGCCGATGGCGAAGAGCACCCTTTCGAAGGGGACGTTCCGCGAGGCCTTCACGCTTTCCAGGAAGCGGGCCGCAGCGCGCTCTTTCCAGCCTTCGAGGCAGATCAGCTGGTCGGCCTTAAGTTTATACAGGTCCGACGGTTTGGAGGCCAGGTCCATCCTGTAAAGCTGGTCGATGGTGGCTTCTCCGCAGAGGATGTTCATCGCCTTGCGGGTTACGAAGTGCTCCATGCGGCCCTTTATCTGTGTGGGGCAGCCCTTGGTGTTGGGGCAGAACCATTTGGCTTCACCTTCAACGCGTACCAGGGGAGCACCGCAGTCCGGACATACATCGGGGAATACAGGAGGCTTGGCGCCGGGAGCGCGTTTGCTCTCTTCCACGCCGGTGATCTTGGGGATTATTTCCCCGCCTTTCTCCACGTACACCCAGTCGCCCTCGTGGATGTCCAGCGCACGGATCTGGTCTTCGTTTACCAGGGTGGCGCGCTTGACCATCGTGCCGCTGAGGAACACCGGTTCCAGGTTTGCCACCGGAGTTACAGCCCCGGTGCGGCCCACCTGATAGTCGATGCTCAGGATTGGCGTGCATGCCTGTTCCGCCTTGAATTTATAGGCACAGGCCCAGCGGGGGCTCTTTGCCGTGTATCCCAGCTGCTGCTGGAACGCCATCTCATTTATCTTTATGACGATGCCGTCGGTAGCATAGGGGAGTTTCTTTCGTTCTGTATCCCAATGGCCGATGAAGTCTTCGATTTCGCTTATGCCGCTGCAGAGCTTTCGCTCGTGGGAAACGGGAAGTCCCCACTCCTCGGCAGCCCTGAGGGCCGCGTCGTGGGTGGGGAAATCGACCTGTCCGGTGGGAATATGGTACAGCGTGCACATGAGGCCGCGCCTGCCCACTTCCTCCGGATCCTGCAGCTTGAGGGAGCCGCTGGCTGCGTTGCGCGGATTGGCGAAGAGGGGCTCCTCCGCCAGCTCGCGCTCGTGGTTAAGACGGTCGAAGGATTCGAAAGGCATGAGGACTTCGCCCCTTATCTCGAATTCTTCAGGCCAGCCGGAACCCTTGAGCTGATGAGGTATGTTGGAGATGCGTTTTGCGTTTTCCGTGACGTCATCGCCCTTGACTCCGTCGCCGCGGGTGAGGGCGCGGAACAGCCTGCCATTGCGGTATGTGAGGCATATGGCCGTGCCATCGAACTTCAGTTCACAGCACCAGGTGAAGGGGCGGTCCAGGGCCTTTGCAGCTCTTTCCGCGAATTCTTCAATTTCCTGAATGCTGTATGTGTTGCCCAGCGACAGCATGGGGTACTTGTGGGGATACTTGGCAAAGCCGCTTTCCCCCTGAGCGGCAAGGTCGGAGCCCACGCGGCGGGTGGGGGAGTCCTCCGTTGCAAACTCCGGGAAATCCGCTTCCAGGCCCTCCAGCTCGTGCATTAGCTGGTCGTATTCGTAGTCGCTCATCGTGGGCGCGTTTTCCACGTAGTACTTCCGGCTGTTCTCCAGGAGAATAGCCTTCAGTTCCTCAATACGTGTATGCGCGTCCATGCGTGTCATAATCCACAAAGATACAAAAAAATCGCTCACTTTTTATATTTTTCCGTATATTTGTGCAGTCGAAAAACCTAACAACAAATCAATATGAAAGATTCCATCATTATCCTTTGCGGCGGCGGCCCTGCACCGGGCATGAACACCGTCGTAATGTCTGTGGCAAAGACCTTCCTTTCCAACGGCTATCGCGTAATCGGCCTTCACGGCGGCTACAGCGGCCTGTTTTCCAAAACCCCGAGGACGGAGGACATCGACTTCTTCAAGGCCGACGCCTACTTCAACCGTGGCGGCAGCTATCTGCAGATGTCCCGTTTCAAACCCACCGACAAGGATTTTGCCGATAACTTCAACCTGGCCCTGTTCCAGGAGAACAACATCAAGCTCCTGGTAACCGTCGGCGGCGACGACACCGCCTCCACCGCAAACCGCATCGCCAAGTTCCTTGAGGACAAGAAGTATCCCATCCACAACATCCACGTTCCCAAGACCATCGACAACGACCTGCCCCTGCCTCAGAACACTCCCACCTTCGGCTTCAACAGCGCCAAGGACGAGGGCGCACATCTGGCACGCACCGTCTATGAAGACGCCCGCACAAGCGGCAACTGGCTCATCATCAGCGCAATGGGCCGCAGCGCCGGCCACCTGGCCCTGGGCATCGGCGAGGCAACTCATTGCCCCATGACCATCATCCCTGAGATGTTCAACAAAACGGAGATCACTCTGGACAAGATTGTGAACCTGGCCCTTTCCGCCATACTCAAGCGTAATATCCTTGGCATCCCTTACGGCACCGTGGTGGTGGCGGAAGGCGTATTCCACGACCTGGATCCCCAGGAAATCAAGAACGCCGGCGTGTCCATGACATATGACGAGCACGGCCATCCGGAACTTGGCAAGATTTCCAAGGCTGTCCTGTTCAACGACATCCTTGAGAAGAAATTCAAAGCCATCGGCCTCAAGGTAAAGACCCGTCCCGTGGAAATCGGCTACGACGTGCGCTGCCAGGATCCCATCGCATACGACCTCACATACTGCTCGGAGCTTGCAATGGGCGTATGGGAGCTGTTCCGCAAGGGAGAAACCGGCTGCATGGTTTATGTCGATGCATTCGGCAAGGCCAATCCGCTTTACCTGAAAGACCTGCAGAACGCCGAGGGCAAGATTCCTCCGCGCAGGGTGGACATCGACGGCGGCACCGCACGCAACTACTATGGCAATCTCTGCCACTACATCACTCCGGCCGATTACGAGGCTGCACGCAAGTGGGTACCGGATCCGGAAGCATACGATTTCGCAAAAATCCTTAACTGGTAACAGGGTGCGCCCCGGCAAATCCCTGGCAATTCTTATCCTCGCCTCCCTTGCAGTCATGTCCTGCAAGAGGGGCGGGGATGCTTTGGACCTGTCCTTCTTCGAACTTGAAGGCCCGGTGAGGGCCGTGTCATGGACTGGAGGGGTAGGGCTGACGTCCGGGCAGTGGGACTTTTCCCGGGAAGGCGCGCTGGAACGCGGCGTCTGGGAAGTCACCGGGCGAGACCTGCACGGAAGGATCAGATCGGCCTCCTATGTGGAGGTGGACGGTGATACACGGGAGGAGTTCCACGCCACTCTGGAATTCACCCTGGACAAGGACGGCGCGCCGGTATCGGCCATTAACAGGAACGATTTCGGTGAGTACGAATATCTGTTTGTGCGCCAGGCTGATAAGCTGCTCGGCGAATTGTCCCTGCGGGATCTGGCAGACACCGTTTCCTATATTACCGGTTACCACGGCTACGAGTGCGATTCGCTTGGCAACTGGACTGTCAGGCACTATACCGTGAGCTGCGGGGGCAAGGTTATCAACTCAGGCACCGAGTGCCGCGACATAGTTTATTACGATGAGTAAGCACCTTATCTATCAGATGCTGCCCCGGCTTTGGGGAGAGGGGAAGTTTTCCTCCGTGGATTCTGCGTTCCTGGCGTATGTGAAGTCCATGGGCTTCGACTATATCTGGTACACCGGGATTGTGCGGCATGCCACATCGGCCACCGAAAAGGTGGTGAAAGGGGATGCCGGCTCGCCCTACGCCATTACCGACTGGTACGACGTAAATCCCTACATGGCAACGGATCCTGCCCGGCGGATGGAGGAATTCCGGGAGCTGCTCCGGCGCACCCACGAGGCCGGACTGAAGGTGCTCATCGACTTTGTTCCCAACCATGTGGCGCGCGAATATTCCGGCGCAATGACCCCTGCCGGCGAGCCTGTGCTGGGGGCCGATGACGATGTGAACGAGCACTGGAGTCCGGACAACGACTTCTACTACTACCCGGGCGAGGCCTTGTATATGCCTTATGTCGATGGCTACTCCGAATTCCCGGCCCGCGCCTCCGGCAATGCCTTTACTCCGGCACCGTCTGCCGATGACTGGTACGAGACCGTGAAGCTGAACTACTGCAACTGGCGCACTCCAACCTGGGACAAGATGCTTGCAGTTCTGCGCTTCTGGGCTTCCGCGGGCGTGGACGGCTTCCGCTGCGACATGGTGGAACTGGTGCCGCCGCAGTTCATGCAATGGGCCATTTCTACTGTAAAGCGCGATTATCCTTCGCTTATGTTTGTGGCGGAGGTGTACGAGAAGGATAAATACGAGATGTACGTGCATGAGGTGGGCTTTGATCTGCTATACGACAAATCCGGCCTGTACGACACTCTGCGGGCGATTATGTGCTCCGGTGCGCCCGCTTCCGGAATAACTGCCAACTGGCAGTTCCTGGGCGCGCTTCAGCCTTCGATGCTGTGCTTCCTGGAGAACCATGACGAACAGCGCGTGGCTTCCGACTTCTTTGCAGGATCGGCTTCTGCCGCTTATGCAGCAGTGGCTGTTTCCCTGCTTCTGAACGACTCATCGTTCATGCTGTACTTCGGTCAGGAAATAGGGGAGCGCGGCATGGACTGCGAACCCTTCAGCGGCCTTAACGGACGCACTACAATCTTCGACTGGTGGCAGGTAGCCAGCCTTCAGCGCCTGCGCAGCTGGATCGACAATCACCGCTGCGGCCTTCAGCCTTCCGAGCGATTGGTTTTGAAGCGCTACACCTCGCTTCTTGCCCTCGCCTCCGAACCCGTATTCTCCGAGGGTCTCACCTACGACCTATGCTACTGCCAGGGCCCCGGCTTCGACCGCTCCCGCCACTTCGCCTTCCTCCGTTCCACCGGCTCCGTAACCGTCTTGGTTATAACCAATTTCGGCCCCTCTGCTAAAATAACGGTTCAAATCCCCGCCAAAGCCCTCCGCTTCCTCGACACCCCCCTCGATCCCCGCACCCTCACCCTCTCCGTCCCCTCCAACGACTTCGTTGTAGTAAGGCTGTAAGAAGACTTTTGTCTGGGACTAGCACCGTGAAATGTAAGTATCTAACAAACAACGTTTTACCGATTTCTAGTCCGGCTGCCAGCCGGACTAAGAATGCGTATTGCATTAATTATCAACAAGATACATTTCACACCATACCACTTCTCCTGTCAGACAAAAGTCTCATCGCCGGACAGTTAAACGGCAGGACTTATGCACCTGAGTGCCATAGGCGAAAAATGGCATGCGGGGAGGCTTGTGCAGTGAGCGGTGCTGCGCAGCAGCATGACGGAGTTGTCCGAAGACGTTAGACGCGCCGAATGGCGTGGCTAAAAGGATGAGTTCGACGTCAAGCGAACGGGTTGGGGCCATTTTTTGACGTTAGGCCGAAGGTGTATAAGTCCTGACGTAACTGTTCGGCATCGGCCCGTAAAATGGATATCATTGATACACAATTAGATATGAAAACGGGGTGTGGCAAATTGCAACACCCCGTTTTAACAATGCGCTGATATTCAGCGAGTTGCGTTTTACGCTGATTATGCTTCGCGGGAGGCGAGGTCCAGTTTGGCGGCGACGGGGTTGGAGTAGATGCGGAGGAGGATGTCGCGGAGGTCGTCGCGGTTGAGTTCGGGTTCGGCGTACTCAAGCTGGTGGGCGATGTAGGACTTGAAGGCTTCAAGTTCCGCGAGGGAGTAGCGGTCGGCGAAGCGGGTGGTGTTTTCCACGATGTCGTAGGCCATGTAGTTGGTTTTCCAGAGGCGATATCCGCCGATGATGCGGCGGTCAACCGCATGGCGGATCTTCTGGTAGCGGTCGTTCTTGTCGCACTGGGCAGCTTCGCGGATTTCGTCTTCGCTGAGGGGATCGCCGATGTTCAGGTGAACGTTTCCTTTCCACTGCTTGATGCCCACGATGATGCTCTGAAGGTCTTCGTTCTCCGTTTTTTCGTACTTCTGGGTGCGTGAAATGAGTTTTTCACGGGCCTTAAGGATATCGCAGGGCTCAAATTCATAGGAGATTGACAGGGGAATTATGTTCAGTTCCATGAAGTTGTGCACAAAATCGTCGCCGCCGCTCATGTCGAACATCTTAAGGAGGCCCTGTTCGGTTACGTCAAGGCCGTCTTTGGTGCGGCCCTGGCGCTGGGCAATCCACACGGAGCCGGTGCCGCTTACGATGGTTTCACGGATATACTCCGAAAGCAGCTTGGAAGACAGGTACAGTTCACGTGCCGATATACCGCGGATGACCTTGATCATACGGTTGGAGCGGATGAGCAGCTCCACCGCCTTGCTCTTCAGGAGATTGTCTCCCACGGCAATCTGGGTGAGGGGCATTTTGTTGCGGTACAGTATAATCTGCGTGAAGGCCGGATCCAGGATGATGTCCCTGTGGTTGGACATTGCAAGGAAGGTGCTGTCCAGCGCCTGGATCTTGGAAAGGCCGTCGTAGGAGAAGTTGTGCACGGTGTTGGCAATCACCCACTCGATGGCCTCCGACATAACCTTGGACTGGAATTCGTCTACGGTCTTGATTTCACGGAGCATATCCCTGAGGTAGGTTTCCTTCCTGTTGGGGAAAATGAATTTGGAAATCCACGGGACGTTGGGATGGTTGGCTATCCGGGACAGGGCGGCGGCCGCCTCTTCGTCGGTATACGGAGCTATGTCGGAAAAGGGTTTCAGATCCATAAGGGTTTACTTTATAAGGTGAACATCCATCTGGGGGAACGGGAACTGGATTCCATATTTTGCGGGCAGTTCCTTGTAGATAGTTTCATTGAGATAGAACCATGCAGGCCAGTAGTCGGTGGTTTTAACCCAAAGGCGCAGGACAAACTGCACGCTGCTGTCTTTCAAAGCAGTAAGGCCGACGAACGGGGCGGCGGCGAGGGGAGTGGAGGAATCAAGCACTCCGGGGCAGGAGGCCGCGATTTCCAGGAGGGCCGATTTTACGGCATCGGCATCCGAGCCGTAGGCCACATCGACACTTATGTCAACCCTG
>JAGAAY010000043.1 GCA_017615065.1 Bacteroidales bacterium
ATAGTTGCCAATCTCTCCTGCAAGCGGAACGGTCTCGTCCCAGACGCTTGGCACGGCCTCGAGGAAGGGGAACCATTCAGGAGCCGTGTCGTACTTGGACGGGCTGTCCGACACCATCTGCAGAGGGCTTTCATACACCACAAACATAGCCATCTGATGGCAACGCGTTCCCTGGCTCATAGGCTCGTGATGATTCACCACATGCTGTTCCGGCTGCGCGTTGAGGATGGCCCCGAGAGTGAAGTCCATGGGGCCGACCCACTGGCGGATGAAGGGTATGAGGAGCTCATGATGCGGGGTATCCATATTTGCCCTCATCTTGTTGTATTCAAGGCCAACAACGCCCTCACGCGTCATCAGGTTTGGATAAAGGGCGCGCATTCCTTCGTTGGGATAGGCTCCGTGAAAATCGACCAGCATATGCCTCTTGGCAGCTGCAACCGCGATATTCTCATAGAAGTCCACCATTTCGGCATCGTTACGGTCCATGAAATCTATCTTCACGCCCTTCACGTTCCAGGCTGCCATCATATCTAAGACCTCGTCTATCTGACCGTCCAGGTCAACCCATTTTGCCCAGAGGATTATACCCACACCCTTCTTCTCGGCATACTTGCACACTGCAGGGATGTCGGTTTCCGGATTGAGCGTAAAGATGTCGTCGTGGTTCGACCAGCCTTCGTCCAGCAGAACATATTCAAAGTGGTGCTTTGCAGCGTAGTCCACCAGATACATGTAAGTATCGGTATTGATGCCGGAGGTGAAAGGAACTCCGGTGATGTTGCGGTCGTTCCACCAGTCCCAGAGAACCTTTCCGGGCTTGACCCAGGACCAATCCTCGGTGCTTTTTTCACTGAGCAGATAAACCAGCTCGTCTGCCAGGATTTCGGCATCGGAATCAAAGGTACCGGCCACTTTCCAGGGGAAATTGCGCTCAAGGGACGTTTCTACGATGTACGGGAAGCGCTCCACTGCGTAGCGTTTGTTGTTCCACTCTATCATCTCCTCTTTCGAGGGATAAAGCGGATATTCGGCATCGAAACCATTCCCGGTCGGGCGCAGATAGGGCTGGGCATAGCCACGGGTGTCGGCTTCGGTGAGCAGCACATTTACACCGCGCGACTTAACCAGCACCGGAATCATACTGAACTTATCCTTGGGGAGCGCGGACAACGCAGCCTCTGTGTAGTTCTCCTCGAACCAGTTCTGCTGCTTGTCAACCAGAAGGGTGTACGACTCCGAATCTTCCGGGAATCTCCAGCCTCCCTTTTCGCAAACCTTGTCTACGCCCGGGGTCTTGCCCACGAAACGGTAGGCCACACCGGAATCGTAAGCTCTCATTTGAACCTCATACCCGCCAAAATCAAGGATGAGAGTGTTATAGATATTGTCTTCCGTGGCATATTTTCGCTGAACCGGGAAGTCAACCGTTCCTTCGAAGCTGCCGCGACGTACCGTTACCAGCGGATTTCCAGCCGCCCAGTTCCAGGAGCCGCATTGCATGGATGCCGGTGCCGAGGACAGGATCTCACGGCGATCCCGCAGCAGTTTAAAACAGAGTTTGCCGTTTTCGTACGAGGCATCGAAGCGGTTTCTGCAATCCGGCGAAAAGAGCGACAGTCCCTGACCGGTATAATCCGCCCCTGTCACACGGTTAACCAGTGCTTTCACGGCCTTATCGGGATTTGGAACTATAAGATACTGATGCTTGCCTGCCGGGTCCGGAGTGAAGATAGTGGCACCGTCTTCCCGAACAACTATGTGCCCCGGCACGGAGCGCTGGAAAACGCTGCGATCTGGGTCTATGGCATCGAACACCGAGGTAAGGTCCCAGGTCTCACGGTCGTAAGGCATTGGCTGATAATGCACGTACGCTACACATACGGGATTCTCATCCGGGTTGCCAAAGTCACCCAGGATACTTTCGTGCGGATAATGCACAACTCCGCCAATCTCCCATCCGCTGGCAATCAGCGGAACGGGACAAAGGTTAAAGACTGTCTTGGACGCCTCAAGGTCCTGAAGGGTGTTCCATTCGGCGGCCACTCTGTCGTAGAAGCCATTCATTATATGCAGGGACTTGACCTTCTTCTGCACAAGGGCAACGCCGTCCAGAGGGGAGATATCATCCGGGTCGGACTTCAGGAGGCGGGCGATATTGGTGAGTGGGCCGGTGGCTATCAGCAGCACTGAACCGTCCTTCTCCTTAACCAGCATTTTCCTCAGGGCGATATAGCCTTCGTCGATGCCGGAATCAAGAGTGCGCTGCGGCTCGATCAGCGGGCTGCCGTCACCCTTCTTGGCTTCCAGCGTGGGAAGCAGATAGGTATTGTCCTCCGGATTGGGGCCATTATATGAGAAACCTAGCGGCATGTTTTCGAAGCCATTGAAACGACACACGCCGTCCACGAACTCGACGCTGTGCGGATTGCACTTCGAGATGGTTACTCCCTTCAGGTCGATGAGGCCCTGATGATCGTAGTTGAACAGCATCTGCAGAGCCAGAGCATCGTCAATATCATTACCCATATCCGTATCGAAAATGACCGGGATGGGCTTCGGAGCAGCGGTGCAGCCGAAAAGCAGGATTGCACTTGCGAGTAGCAGGAGGAGTCTCTTCATATTATTTTGAATATCTAAGTGCTGATTTAATTACCGGTTCCAGGCAGGCGGCATAGCGCATCATGCCCAGATCTGTGAAATGAACACCATCCACGCAAGCTTCGGCATCTGTGCCTAATAGTTTGTCGGCGGGAACGTAATAGAGTCTTTTCTCTCCGGAGGCCTTGAGTTTGCGGAAAAGTTCAAGCTGGGCGGCATTCTTATCCAGAATCATTTGTCTTTCGACATTATCCACCGCCGAATGCGGGTAAATAGGGTTCTCCACAAAAATCACGGGGACATCCGGGTGAGCATCGCGAATAATGCGGAAAAAGTTCTCGCCATTTTCGCGAATATGGGATCCTATCGAGTTGGGAGCATAGTCCAGAACAAACACAGCAGGATTCTGTACAGAGGCCATGAGCTCGGCAATTTCCGGATCGAGGAGGGCGTTGCCGCTGAATCCGAGATTAATCACAGTGCGATCGAGATGCCGTGAAAGAATGTTGGTATGGGCCATGCCCGGACGGGAGCAGCAGCCACCTTGAAGAATGCTGGTGCCGTACATTACGACCGGACTGTCATTTTGAGGGCTGCAAAGAACGGGCTCCTCCAGCACA
>JAGAAY010000044.1 GCA_017615065.1 Bacteroidales bacterium
AGCTGGTAGCTCTTGGCGATGATGTTGCCCATGGTCTCGCCCAGGTCACTGCCCACCGCCTCCATGTAGATGTCCGGATCAGCGAGCTTGAGGTCCTTGAAAAAGACCCCATTGAGGTTGTAGTCATAATTCTGCCCCGTGTGCGCCAGCAAGCAATCGAAATACCTGCGGCACTTGTTAATCACCGCCGACAGCCGAATAATCTCCGGCCGGGTGCCTACGATGATGAGGAGCTTTAACTTTCCGTTGTTCGCGAATTGGTTCATATTGTGTATGTTTTATTTCGTGTACCTCTCCTCTATCACCTTCCAGTTTACGAGCGGCCAGAGGGCTTGCAGATGCGCGGCGCGGCGGTTTTGGTAGTCCAGGTAGTAGGCGTGCTCCCAGACGTCGAAGGTGAGGAGGGGGCGGAGAGATTTCTCGACTTCGCCCTTTGGGCTACGCTCGAAATGACAGATGGGGTTGTCGGCGCCGGGGCATTGGAGGATGACAAGTTCACCGTCTTCTTTGGCGGCGAGCCAGACCCAGCCGGAGCCGAAGAGGCCGACGCCCTTGGCTTCGAATTCCTCCTTGAATGCGTCAAGGGAGCCCCACTGCTTAACTATTTGTGCAATAAGTGCAGATTTCTCCGCGCGCTTCGCTTGGTCGAAATGACAAAATTGCGTAAAGTACAGGTTGTGGTTCAGCACCTGGCCGGCGTTGTTGAAGATGGAGCCCATGAGGCCGCCGGAGGCTTCGCTGGCAAGGACAACGATGTCTTCCAGGGACTTGCCGTCCAGGCCGCTTCCCGGCAGCAGCTTATTCAGGTTGTCCACATATGCCTGCAGGTGCTTGCCGTAGTGGAACGACAGCGTCTGGTCGCTGATGACAGGCGCCAGGGACTTGTAGGGGAGTTTTATTAATTCGAACATAAGATTTCTCGACTACGCTCGAAATGACAATGATTGTTTTCTCATTGTGATTTACCGGATATCCATAAAAACACGTGTACAGAGGGTTCAGAGTGGATATCTGTCCGTGTATTTGGGTATTTTCAGGGTTTTTGCTGCCGGATATCCAGAGAATCGCCATTCCAGGGCCATCTGGGTGGATATCCGGCACAGAACCACTAGTAGTTTTCCGCCTTGATCTGGAAATAGCTCTGCGGGTGATCGCAGACGGGGCAGATTTCCGGGGCTTTGGGGCCGATGACGATGTGGCCGCAGTTGGCGCACTGCCACACCATGTCGCCGTCGCGGGAGAAGACGAGGCCTTCCTTGATGTTGGCGAGCAACCGACGATACCTCTCCTCGTGCTCCTTTTCGATGGCGCCTACCATCTCAAACTTGAGGGCGATCTCCTCGAAGCCTTCCTCGCGGGCCTCGCGGGCCATGCGGGCGTACATATCGGTCCATTCGAAGTTCTCGCCGTTGGCCGCGTCTTCAAGATTCTCAATCGTCCCCGGCACAGACCCGCCATGCAGATACTTGTACCAAATCTTGGCGTGCTCCTTCTCGTTGGCAGCCGTCTCCTCGAAAATGGAGGCAATCTGGACGTAGCCGTCCTTCTTTGCCTTGGAGGCGAAGTAAGTGTACTTGTTGCGTGCCTGAGACTCGCCTGCGAAGGCTTCCATCAGGTTCTTTTCGGTTTTTGATCCTTTGAGTTCCATATCAATGTTGTGTTAAAGATTTCTCGACTACGCTCGAAATGACAATGGGCCTAGCTCTCCTCCGCCAGCCTCAGCAAATACTGCCCGTACGGGTTCTTCGCCATGGGGGCGGCGAGGGCGCGGAGCTTATCCGCAGTGATCCAGCCGTTGCGGAAGGCGATGTCTTCCAGGCAGGCGAGCTTCAAACCTTGCCGCTTCTCGATTACCTCAACGAAGATGGAGGCCTCGGCAAGGGAGTCGTGCGTGCCGGTGTCCAGCCAGGCAAAGCCGCGGCCGAAGACCTGGACCTTGAGCTCGCCATCGGCAAGAAAGGCCTGGTTCACGGAAGTGATTTCCAGCTCTCCGCGGGCCGATGGCTTAATCCCCTTGGCCACGCGAACCACCTTGTTGGGGTAGAAATAGAGGCCCACCACCGCGTAATTGCTCTTTGGTGCCGATGGCTTCTCCTCGATGGAAAGGCAATTGCCGTCGTGGTCGAACTCCGCCACGCCGTAGCGCTCGGGGTCTGAAACCCAATAGCCGAAGACGGTGGCTTTGCCGGCATCGGCATCGGCCACAGCCTGCCTGAGCATCTCCACAAAGCCGTTGCCGTGGAAGATATTGTCGCCCAGCACCAGGCACGCGGTATCGCTTCCGATGAACTTCTCGCCGATGATGAATGCCTGCGCCAGACCGTCCGGCGACGGCTGCTCCGCATACTCGAAGTGCACCCCGTAGTCCGAGCCGTCGCCCAGCAGCCTGCGGAATCCCGGCAAATCGGCCGGGGTGGAGATAATCAGTATCTCGCGTATCCCCGCCAGCATAAGGGCCGATATAGGATAATACACCATCGGCTTGTCATAAATGGGCAATAGCTGCTTGCTCATCCCCTTAGTGATGGGGTACAGACGGGTGCCGGAGCCTCCGGCTAATACAATGCCTTTCATAGATTAGAGATTTCTCGACTTCGCTCGAAATGACAAACTAAGCGTATTTACGTTTTGCTTCTTCGTAGGTGTCAAGGCTGCCGATGTCGAAGCGGCCGGCGGGCATGGGCCACGCGTGCATCACGGTGTGCTCCACCATATAGTGCGCCAGATTGCCGGGGGCATCCTTGCCGCAGCCGTTCTCCACCGCGTGACGCACCAGATCCAAGTCTTTCTTCAGATACACATAGAACGGCGGCACAGCCCAATGACTCACCGGCACCTCCGGCTTCTCCTGCATCTGCAGCACACGCATCTCCTCATCCACCTCAATCACGCCCGTCCTCTGCAACTTGTAAATCTCCGGCTCGTGATGACACATTATGCAACTTGTCTGCTTCTCAAAAGCATAATCCACAAACCCCTTGAAGCTAAACTCCAGTATATTATCCGCCGCCACCACCAGCAAATCATCGTCAATCTCCAGCTTCTCCATCGCGAACAACAAATCACACACCGCCCCGAGACGGGTTTCGTTTGTGAAAGTGCCGTCGGAGAGCACGCGGACAGGTTTGCCGGGAAGGGGTGTATCCCCTGAAACTGTGGCCACCCTCGGCCGCATAAGAGGGAGGGGCCCATTTATGGGAGGGGTCGTCGAAGACGACGTTTCAGGGGATACACCCCTTTCCGCCCTGTCCGCGACCCACTGCTCGAAGATAGGCGCAAACTTGCCGTTAGTGACGATGATGTGCTCGTCGATCTCCGGAATGGTGTCGATGTCGTCAAGCATCCTGCCCAGAATGGTGCTGCGGCCTATTTGCAGGAGGGGCTTGGGGAAGTTCCTGGTGAGCTCTCCCAGACGGGTGGCGTAGCCTGCTGCGATGACAATGGTTTTCATACGAATCTTGCTCCGTCGTCGGATTTGCAGAAGTAGACGCGGAAGGAGTCTTTATATTGAGGGAACTTGGCGAGGTACTTCTCCGTGATCTCGCGCTCGATATCGGCCTCCTTGGAGGGATCCACGATGGCGATGCAGGCGCCTTTGAAGCCTGCGCCGCTGAAACGGCCGCCGTAGATGCCGGGCGTAGTGAGCATCGCCTCGTAAATCGCAATCAGTTCCGGAGAGCCGCACTCATAGCAATGAATCGAACTCTCGCAGGAGGCCTTGCTCAAAGAGCCGAACCACTCCAGATTACCCGTTTCCCATGCCGTGATGCCTTCGCGCACGCGCTTGTGCTCGCCGTAGAAATGTTCCGCGCGGCGGGCAAAGCGAGGGGGCATATCGTCCCTGTGGCGCTTGTACATGCTTTCCGGCACATCGCGAAGGAACGTCTTCTCGTGCGTGCGAAGCGGCACGTTTTCATAGGCCTGGACAATCCACGCCGCCGTTTTGCATTCCGTCACGCGCAGATTGTAATCGCTCGACATCAAACTTCGGGTGAGTCCGCTGAAGAAAATTCCCAGCTCGAACTCCGGCATATTATCGGCCTTGGGGATGAGCCGGTATTCATTGGATTCGCAGTCCAGCATCAGCAGATGGTCCTTTTTTCCCAGGGCGATGCAGGCCTGGTCCAGCAGGCCGTTGTTCAGGCCGATGTACTCCCGCTCCGCCTCGCTGGCGATCTTCATCACCTCGAACGGCGCCAGCGTGATGTTGTTGGCCTTGGCGAACGCCATCACATATGCGATGAGCACCGCCGCGCTTGAGCTGAGCCCGCCCACCGGCAGGGATCCCCTGATCACGCCCTGAATGCCTTTCGAGAGCGCGAACCTCTTTTGCAACGCGAACTTTGCGCCGCGGGCATAATCGCCCCAGTTGCCCTGCTTCACCAACGTGGGCATGGCAACGTCAAACTCCACGTGTCCCGTGAAAGTTTCGCTGTCCAGGACCACCTGGCTGTCCTCACGCACATCGAACTCCAGGTCCACGCCCTTGTCGATGGCGAAACCGGTCACGATTCCGTGCTGATGGTCAACGTGCGCGCCCAGCGGGCATACGCGATAGGGGGAGAAAATGTGATACTGCATGTTAGTCCCTCTTGAAAATGTCTCTCGTATAAACCTTCCCGGCCACGTCGTCCAGGGAGGCGTCATAGCGGTTGGCGATGATGGCATCGGCCTGCGCCTTGAAGGCCGCAAGGTCGTTCACAACCCGGGAGCCGAAGAAGGTGATGCCGTCCTCCAGCGTGGGTTCGTAGATAATCACCTTGGCGCCTTTTGCCTTGATGCGCTTCATGATACCCTGGATGGCCGATTGGCGGAAATTGTCGGAGTTGCTCTTCATCGTAAGCCGATATACGCCCACCGTCACCTCCTTCTCCTTCGCGGTATCAAAGGCCGATGACGCAGTGTAATACCCGGCCCTCTCCAGGACGCGGTCGGCGATGTAGTCCTTGCGCGTGCGGTTGCTCTCCACGATGGCCTTGATGAGGTTCTCCGGCACGTCGTTGAAATTCGCGAGCAGCTGCTTGGTGTCCTTGGGGAGGCAATAACCGCCATATCCGAAGCTCGGATTGTTGTAATGTGTGCCGATGCGTGGATCCAGCCCCACCCCCTCGATGATGGCCTGCGTATCCAGCCCCTTCATCTCCGCATAAGTATCCAGCTCGTTGAAGAAACTCACCCGCAGCGCCAGATAAGTGTTGGCGAACAGCTTCACCGCCTCCGCCTCTGTGGTTCCCATGAACAACACCGGCACATCCTCCTTGATGGCACCGCCCTTGATCAGTTCCGCGAACTCGTGAGCGGCATCGGCCAAATTCTGCTCATCGTACCCCACAATGATGCGGGAAGGGTACAGATTATCATACAGCGCTTTGCTCTCGCGGAGGAATTCCGGCGCGAAGATGATCTTCGGCACCACCACCTTCATGGTGCCATCGACCTGACGCTCGCGGTAGCTAAGCTTTTCGCGAACATGCTTGGTGTAGCCCACGGGGATGGTGGATTTGATCACCATCACCGCGTCCGGATTCACCTCCAGCACCAGCTCGATCACCTCCTCCACATGCGATGTGTCGAAGAAGTTCTTCTTGGGGTCGTAGTTGGTGGGGGCGGCGATCACCACGAAATCAGCATCCCTGTATGCGGCGCGGCCGTCAAGCGTTGCGGTGAGATTCAGCTGCTTCTCGGCCAGGTATTTCTCGATATAATCGTCCTGGATGGGGCTCTGCCTACGGTTGATTTTCTCCACCTTCTCGGGAATGACGTCCACGGCCACCACCTCATGGTGCTGCGCCAGGAGCGTTGCGATGCTCATGCCCACATATCCGGTTCCTGCTACTGCGATTTTCATGGTTTATCGGTTTTTATACATATCATCGTAATACTTCTGATAGTCGCCGGAGGTCACGTTATCCATCCAGGCCTGGTTGTCCAGGTACCAGCGCACGGTTTTCTCGATGCCCTCCTCAAATTGGAGGCTGGGCTCCCAGCCAAGTTCGCGCTGGAGTTTGGATGAGTCGATGGCGTAGCGCAGATCGTGCCCCGCGCGGTCGGTGACGTAGGTGATGAGGTCCATGTCCTCGCCTTCCTTCCTGCCCAGCAGCCTGTCCACCGTGTTGATGAGCACCTTGATAATATCGATGTTCTTCCACTCGTTGAACCCGCCGATGTTATAAGTCTCGGCCACAATGCCCTTGTGGAAGATAAGGTCGATGGCGCGTGCGTGATCCTCAACGTACAGCCAGTCGCGCACATTCTCGCCCTTGCCGTATACCGGCAGTGGTTTGCGGTGACGAATATTGTTGATGAACAGAGGGATTAACTTTTCGGGGAACTGATAAGGCCCGTAGTTGTTGGAACAGTTCGTGACGATGGTGGGCATGCCGAAAGTGTCGTGGAACGCGCGCACGAAATGGTCGCTGCTCGCCTTGGCGGCGCTGTACGGGCTGTGCGGCTGATACTTGAGGTCCTCCGTAAAGAACTTCTCTCCATACGCCAGATGATGTTTTCCGCTGGAAGCCTTGGTTGTGAACGGAGGCTCAATCCCCTCCGGGTGCGTTATCTCCAATGCCCCGTACACCTCATCGGTGGAGATGTGATAGAATCTCTTCCCCTCCCAGTTACCGTTCCATGCTGCCTTGGCAGCCTGGAGGAGGGAGAGGGTTCCCATCACGTTGGTCTGCGCAAACGTGAACGGATCCTTGATGCTGCGGTCCACGTGGGATTCGGCGGCGAGGTGGATGATGCCATCCACGTTCTCCTCCTGCATGAGCCTGAGCACACCCTCGAAGTCGCAGATGTCCATCCTGACAAACCTGTAGTTGGGCTTGTCTTCAATATCCTTGAGGTTTGCCAGATTGCCGGCGTAAGTGAGTTTGTCCAGATTGATGATGCGGTACTCCGGATACTTGTTCACGAAAAGCCGCACAACATGTGAGCCGATGAACCCGGCCCCGCCGGTGATGATTATTGTTCTTTTCATAGATTAAGATTTCTCGACTGCGCTCGAAATGACAACGTGGGCGCACGTCTTTTATTCCCCTCGCCGGTATGGTGAGGGCGACGGGCAAGAACCGGGAACGCCCTGCTCCAGGTGCGTCAGCCCCGCTTCTTTCGCGCGTGCCTACATATGCGCATGTGTACAATCATGCGAAGATACGCATTTCCCCGCACTATTCCAATAGTTCGCTCAAATTGGATGAAAAATAGGATTTTCATCCACATCGGCCGTAAAATGGAAGTCCCTTACACTCAACGTTTTATAAAAACGGGGTGTTGCAAAT
>JAGAAY010000045.1 GCA_017615065.1 Bacteroidales bacterium
AGCCGTGCTGAAAAGGTGACCACACTTTATGGCCTTGCCACCATCAATCGTTCGGCAACCGGCATTTTCAAGGATATCCCCGCAGCCTGCGAGGTTATCCTGCCTCCGTACTGTATGGCAACCGGCGATCACGTGACCATCACGCCTCCCGGCGAAAACCCGCTGACTCAGGCGGCGGACGGCTATTACGAACTGAGCACCGCCGAACACTGGCGCCTGTTCTCCTATATTGCATTGGGCAAGAACGGTTGGGCCAACGCCCGTATGACGGCGGACATCAACCTCGGCGACGACCAGTCGAGAATCGGCACGCCGGCAAATGCAAATTCGGGCTGGTACAGAGGCATATTTGATGGCCAGGGCCACACGTTGACTGTCGCCTACGTGGAGACTGGCGAAAATCTGTGTGCTCCATTCAACAAGATAAACGGTGCCACCATCCGGAACCTCAAGGTGACCGGCACGATTAACCTGACCTTTTACGGATACCATCCTGCCGGCATTGTGTCAGCATCCTGGGGCACTTCCACACTTGAGAATCTCTGGAGCGATATTACCATCAGCGGTATCGGAGCTGACTGGCGGGAAGCAGGTGCCATCGTCGGTTGCCATAAGAACGGCGCGCTTACGCTGAATGACTGCCTCTTCACCGGACACATCGGCGGATCGGGCGGATGGAACGGCTGTTTCATCGGTTATTGCGACCAGGCTTTGGCCACTCAAAACAACTGTCTCTCCACCGGTACATTCACCTATGAGGGAACAAGCAGTAGTTTCAGGGGAACGCATGTCAACTGTTATGTAAAATCATTCCCCAAGTCATTGGTTGACGGAATCACCCTCGCCACCGACGAGAATCTCGCCGACGGCACGGTTGCCACAGCCCTGCAGGCCGGCCGAAGCGAAGCAGTATGGGTACAGGATCCGGTATTGAATGTCCCGATGCTTGCGACATTCGCGAGCCCTCTTCCTCCCCTTGACATTACGACGGTCTCCGCCACATTGCTGGGAGATGATATCTACGTGTCCACTTTCTACAGCGGCACGACTTCGTATGCACTCCCCGCCGACGCATATGCCTACACGGCTGAACTTGACGGAGAAAGCGTTGTTTTCTATCGTATAGGAGTGGAAGGCAACGTGATACCGGCCGGCACCGCCGCGATAATCGTTTCTAAATCTTCCAGCGTGGAATTGAGTGGATTATACTCCACTGCAGTGACGGCCAAGGACGGAAATATCCTTGAAGGATCCGACACGGATGTGACCGTGTCTGCGGGGAAAGTCGATAGCAAGATCCCATATGTGCTGGGCGTTAGCGGAGGCACGCTGGGCTTATACAGGTTTAGCGGAGACAGCATCCCCGCCGGGAAGGCATATTACCTTAAAAATGAATAACAGGAGGACCGCAATATGAAAAAGAACATACTACTGACAATTGCTGTTTTGAGCTCTTTCATCTGGACCGGATGCCAGAAAGACAGGTATCTTGAGGCCCTCCCAGAGGAATCTGAAATCGCTTTGATCGATTCCGTGTGGACGCTCACATTGCGCGCAGTAAAAGAGGATGGGGTTACGACGAAAGGCCTGGCCATCGGAGATGCAGAAACAGAAGTTGCGACAACTTCTCTCCTGTCCATCTGGAAATCCGGAGACATGGTTAAAGTGTTTAATGGCGGTACGTTTATCGGCACGCTCACGGCAGAGCCCGATGCTTTGGATCCGCACTATGCTACTTTATCGGGAGATGTAACCACCGTGGGTATCGAACCGGGGGTTACAACGCTATTGCTCCTCACCCCAAGAAAGGACTGGGATTATACCGGCCAGGTAGGAAAACTCCTGGTTTCGGATGATCCTGTAAACTCCATAGAGGCAAAGTATAACTACACTTGTGCAGAGTCCGTGCTTGTGACAGGCGTATCCGGCAGCAATATCACAACTGGGACTGCCCATTTCGCAAACAAGCAGAGTATCTACCGCATGAGTTTCCGTTTTCAGAATGGCGGTGTGGGGGCAAAGACCCCTATTAACACGAAATCGCTGACCGTCTCAGGTTCCGGTGCAGCCCTGGTTCAGAGAATAGAAGTCGGTGTTGTCGCCAACACGAGAGGAGATATCTCCGTTATGCTGGACGAGGCAACCACCAATCCATTCTTTGTTGCCATCTGTAACGACTACGCCAACGGCAACGAGGAGGTCTTCACCTTCACGGTGGTAGATAGCGATGGCGTTACGTATAGGGGCACCAAGACCATCCCGGAAGAATGCAACTACAACGGCAGCTTCGTGAGCATGAAAAATGCGACCCTCACATCCCGTCTCGACATTCCGCTAAGTTCGACAGAGGTGGCTACGGTGTTATAAAATGCTTATATTTACAAAGTGAACCGTTCGCTGCTCATATTCGCCATCATCCTTCTGGTTTCCTGCACCCAGGCAGGGACGGGCGGGCGCAGCGTTACCGCGCCGGATGGCACGCAGTGGCAGCAGATGAGCGTGGAGCGGCTGCCGGACCTGAATGTGCCGCGGGCCAACCACCGTACAATAATCTGTGGCGATGAAATAGTCGTGCTCGGCGGGCACACGGACGGCTTCAAGCCCATCGAAACGGCGGAATACTACGCGGGTGGCGCCTGGCATACGTTGCCCATGGTCTATCCGCACCCCAATGGCTTTGCAGCGAAGTTGCCGGACGGTCGCATCC
>JAGAAY010000046.1 GCA_017615065.1 Bacteroidales bacterium
AGCCCGCAACGCGGCGATGAAAGCAAAATTCAACGAGAGCGCCAGCGCTCCCGCAATCCAGGAAGGAACGATTACCTACATTTTCAAACTTCAATGACGTGAGTCATCGACATTAATCATGGAAAACAACAAGAAGGGGGCATCACCCCGCAAACATTTTACAAGAAGGACATCGGAAAGTCACGCCCAGAGGGTGGACTATTCCGCTAACGAATACAGCACATCCCGCAGCTTCGATTCCGAAAGCCCGCGTCCCCGCAGGAATTACGGCGACAAGCCCGCAGGCTCAGGCCCGCGCAAGAGCTACGGCGACAAACCCGCCTATGGAAGCAAGCCCGGTTATGGCAAGAGCGAGCACGGCGACAGGCCTTCATATGGCGGCAAATCCTACGGAAGCAAACAGGGCGGCTATGGCAAGCCTTCATTCGGCGGCAAGCCCGGCACCCGCAAGCCTTTCCAGAAGAAGAACAACGCGGCAGAGGGCATGAACGCAATGCTTTCCCGCAAACCCCAGATCCACGGGGCCGACTGGGACGGCGAGCAGGCTGCCGGCGGCCAGATGCAGGAAGTCGTGCGCCTGAACAAGTTCATCGCCAATTCCGGCGTGTGCTCACGCAGGGAGGCCGATACCATGATCCTTGGCGGCGTAGTCACCGTGAACGGAGAAGTGGTCACCGAACTTGGCACCAAGATCAACGTACTTAAGGACGATGTCCGTTTCAACGGCCAGCGTCTCAAGGGCGAGGAGAAGGTTTACATCGTGATGAACAAGCCCAAGGGCTATGTCACCACCGCCAGCGACCCTCACGCCGAAAGGACCGTTATGGACCTGATCAAGGGCTGCCCCCGCAGGGTATTCCCCGTGGGCAGGCTGGACAAGAACACCACAGGCGTCCTTATGCTCACCAACGACGGCGAGATGGCGGAACGCCTCACCCACCCTTCCTTCAACAAGAAGAAGATTTACCAGGTAGTGCTTGACCATCCCCTCACCGATGAGGACAAGGAGAAAGTCACCACCGGCATTGAGCTTGGCGACGGCATGATCGCGGCCGATGAACTCGAATTCATCGACGAAAGGGATCACCGCCAGCTGGGCATCGAGATCCACTCCGGCAAGAACCGCATCGTGCGCCGCATCTTCGAAGCCCTGGGCTACGAAGTGAAGGCCCTGGACCGCGTGTACTTCGCCGGCCTCACCAAGAAAGGCCTCAAGAAGGGCGACTGGCGCTACCTCACAGAGGGCGAAGTTAACATCCTCAAAATGGGGGCTTTCGTATAATGGCACACAAGGCTGGTTTCGTAAATATTATCGGCAATCCCAACGTGGGTAAATCCACGCTGATGAACGCCCTTGTGGGGGAAAAACTCTCCATTGTCACGGCAAAGGCCCAGACCACCCGTCACCGCATCATGGGCATAGTGAGCGGCGAGGACTTCCAGATAGTGTATTCCGATACGCCCGGCATCCTCAAGCCCAGCTACCGCCTCCAGCAGAGCATGCTCAACTTCGTGGACACCGCCATCGGCGACGCCGACATCATCCTGTATGTGACGGACACCGTGGAGAAGGCCGATAAGAACGATGCATACGTAGAGAAGCTTTCCCGCGTGGACTGCCCGGTGATAGTGGTCGTGAACAAAATCGACATATCATCCCAGGACAAGGTGGTTGAGCTGATGCAGTGGTGGAAGGAAAGGCTGCCTAAGGCGGAAATCATTCCGGCATCGGCACAGGAGCATTTCAATCTGGAGAGCATTCTGGACGCGGTGAAGGCAAAGCTTCCGGAGGCGCCGGCATGGTTCGACAAAGACCAGTTCACAGACAAGAACCTGCGATTCTTCGCGTCGGAGATTATCCGCGAGAAGATTTTCCTCAACTACAGCGAGGAGATCCCCTACTGCACCCAGGTGGAGATCGAATCGTTCCACGAGGGAGAGGACCGTTATGAAATCAGCGCTGTCATCTATGTGACCAGGGATTCCCAGAAGGGCATCATCATCGGCAAGCAGGGGGCGGCCCTGAAGAGGGTGGGCACGCAGGCCCGCATCGACATGGAGGATTTCTTCCAGAAGAAGGTATTTCTGTCGACCTACGTGAAGGTAGACCCGGACTGGAGGGAATCAAGGAAAGAATTACGCAAATTCGGATATGAGTTTTAGCTTATGAGCGAAGAATGGGACGACATTCAGGAAATGCCTGAAGAAGAAGTTGAGGAAGAACTTGAAGCCACGGGAGAAGCCAGCGGCAAGTTTGCCAGGCTGCTCGGGAGCGACAGCCGCAAATTCAAGCTGTCGGGCATGTTCAAGGACTGGTTCCTGGACTATTCCTCCTACGTTATCCTGCAGAGGGCCGTTCCCCATATCGTGGACGGTCTGAAACCGGTGCAGCGCAGGGTGCTTCACGCAATGTACAAGATGGACGACGGCCGATACACCAAGGTGGCCAACATCGTGGGACAGGCAATGCAGTACCACCCGCACGGCGACCAGTCCATTCTGGGCGCGCTTGTGCAGCTGGGCCAGAAAGGCCTCACCGTGGACTGCCAGGGTAACTGGGGTAACATACTCACCGGAGACTCAAACGCCGCGCCCAGGTACATCGAGGCAAGGCTGTCCAAGTTTGCAAAAGAAGTTGTCTTTGATCCCAAGGTTACATCGTGGATGACTTCATACGACGGCCGCAACCAGGAGCCGACGGAACTTCCCGTGCGTTTCCCTCTGCTGCTTGCACAGGGCACGGAAGGCATCGCCGTGGGTATGGCGTCCAAGATACTCCCCCACAACTTCAACGAGCTTCTTGACGCATCCGTTGCCATTTTGAAGGAGGAACCGTATGAGTTGTATCCGGACTTCCCCACCGGAGGCATGGCCGACTGCTCGAAGTACAACGACGGCCGCCGCGGCGGTCAGGTGAAGGTTCGCGCCCGCATCGAAAAAGTGGACAAGAACACCATCACCATCACGGAAATCCCCTACGGCAAGACTTCGCACCTTCTCATCGACAGCATACTCAAGGCAAAGGACAAGGGAAAGATCAAGATCAAGAAGATCGACGACATGACCACCGAGAAGGTGGAAATCATAATCCATCTTCCCAACGACGTTTCCCCGGACAAGACCATCGACGCCCTGTATGCGTTCACGGACTGCGAAACCACCATCAACCCCAACGCCTGCGTTATCGTGGAGGACAAGCCGCAGTTCATCTCCGTGAAGGACATCCTGGAATACGACACCTGGCACACCCGCGACATCCTTGGCCGCCAGCTGCAGATCAAACTGGACGAACTGGAAGCCGACTGGCACTACTCTTCCCTGGAGCGCATCTTCTTCGAGCAGCGCATCTACAAGGTCCTGGAGCAGGACCAGAAGAGCTGGGAGCAGCAGCTGGAAGACATCTTCACGCGCATGAAGGACTACCAGGACATGTTCCGTCGCGAAATAGTGATGGAAGACATCGAAAAGCTGGTGGAGAAGCCCGTGCGCAAGATTTCCAAGTTCGACACCAAGGCCATGGACGAGAAGATCCAGGGCATCGAGCGGGAGATCGATGACGTGAAGGACAAGCTTGCAAACCTCACTGCATATACCATCGAGTGGTTCCGCGGCCTCAAGAAGAAGTACGGCAAGGATTTCCCCCGCCTCACCGAAATCACCTCGCTGGAAACCATCGCCGCAACCAAGGTTGTTAACAACAATGCCAAGCTCTACGCCAATCTTGCCGAAGGCTTCGTGGGAACCAAGCTCAAGGCCGATGACGGCGGCGAGTTCGTAAGCGAGTGCTCCGACCTTAGCGAGATCATCGTCACCGGCAAGGATGGCAAGTACCGTGTCACGAAGGTGAGCGAAAAGGCATTCTTCGGCAAGGACCTCTGCTACGTGGGGGTATTCAACCGCAACGACACCCGCACCATCTACAACGTGATTTACCGGGAGGGCAAGAGCTCGGTGCATTATGCCAAGCGCTTCGCCATCACCTCGGTAACCCGCGACAAGGAATACGACATCACCACAGGGGCCGAGGGCTCCACGATACTCTGGTTCTCGGCCAACCACAACGGCGAGGCGGAAACCGTGAAGATAAATCTGCGGCCAAAGAAGGGGCTCAAGAAGAGCCAGCTGGAATGGGACTTCTCCAACCTGGCCATCAAGGGACGCAGTTCCAGGGGCAATCTGGTAACCAAATTCGCCATTGCCAAGATTCAGCTAAAGAGCAAGGGCGTATCCACCATCGGCGGCAAGGGTATCTGGTGGGATGCCGATATCCAGCGCCTCAACGAGGACGGCCGCGGAGAATTCCTGGGCGAGTTCACCGCCGAAGACAGGGTGCTGGCCATCTTCAAGGACGGCACGTTCTATACCACCAATGCCGATGTCGTAAACAAATACCAGGGCGAGGTGATTCACATTTGCAAATGGGATCCTTCCCTCACCTGGACGGCCCTGTACTGGGACGGCGCGGCCAAGGCATTCTACGTGAAGCGCTTCAGTTTCCCGGAGAGCGACAACAATCCCCTGCTGTTCATTTCCGACGGCAAGGGTTCCCGCCTCGTGGACATTTCCAGCGACCTTCACCCGCAGGTGGTGCTCACCTTCGGCGGCAAGGTTGCCCACCGTCCGGAAGAGACTCTGGACGCCGAAGAGTTCATCGGCAAGAAAGGCTACTCCGCCAAGGGCAAGAAGTGCCACGCCTACGAACTGGCCTCCGTGGCCTTCGGCGAGCCGCTGCACTATCCGGAGGATGAGGAAGAGGTTCCGAGCGAAGTCGAAGCCGAGGTTGAAGCCGAAGCCGAAGCCGAGGAATCTCCTTCAGATGAACCCATCGAGATGGAACTCACCGAATCCCCTGCCGACGACATCCCCGCAGACGCCGACGTAGAAGACTGGACACTGTTTTGATAATCGCACTCACAGGCTACATGGGTAGCGGAAAAACCACGGTCGGGCGCATCGTTGCAGATGCGCTCGGCTGCCCTTTTCTGGACCTGGACGAACTTGTGGTTTCCCGCGAAGGCCGCTCCATCGAGGAAATTTTCCGTGCCGATGGCGAAGATCGCTTCCGCCGCGCCGAAGAAGAGGCCCTGGCCTTTGCCCTGCGCAAATATTCCCAGGGCGATCTGGTCCTTGCCCTCGGAGGCGGCACCATCCTGAGCGCCGCATCCCGCAAGCAGCTCCGTGAACACGCCCTCTGCATCTGGCTGGACGCCCCCGCAGAAGTCCTGCGCGGACGCATCGGCACAGGTTCCGGCCGTCCCCTTGCCGATGAAGCCTTCGCTTCCCGCCTCACCGAAAGGCTCCCCCTCTACGAGGAGGTTGCAGAGGTAACCATCGACACATCCGCCCTCTCCCCCCAGGACGTTGCCGACGAAATAATCATTTCCTGCCTGTAGATCTATTGATATTAAAAGGGAATATTCGTATATTTGTAGGCTAAGACTATGGAAAACCCGGACCGCAAATGGCTTGTAAAAGAAGTTGCCGACCCTGAAAAGGCCGGCATTCTTGCCGCGGAACTGGGTATCGACAGGGTTTTGGCGGAACTTCTTGTTCAAAGAGGGGTGGAGACTTTTGAACAGGCGCGCGCCTTCTTCCGCCCTTCGCTGGACGATTTGCACGATCCCTTCCTGATGAAAGACATGGACCTTGCCGTGGAGCGCCTTCACAGGGCCATTACCGGCGGGGAAAACATTCTTGTCTACGGAGACTATGACGTGGACGGCACCACGGCCGTGGCTCAGGTGTATTCTTTCATCAAGCGCTTCACTCCCAAGGTGGATTTCTACATCCCGGACCGCTACGACGAGGGCTACGGCCTTTCGTACAAGGGACTTGACTGGGCGCACAAGAACGGCGTGAACCTGGTTATCACGCTGGACTGCGGCATCAAGGCCATCGACAAAGTGGAGTATGCGAGGGAAAGGGGCATCGACGTCATTGTCTGCGACCATCACCTGCCGGAGGAGGTCCTCCCCGCAGCCGTTGCCGTACTGGACCCCAAGCGAGAAGACTGCCACTATCCCTTCGACGACCTTTGCGGATGCGGAGTGGGCTTCAAATTCGTGCAGGGCTATGTCCAGCGCTACAATCTGGACCCCTCAATCCTGGAACCGCTGCTGGATCTTCAGGTGGTTTCCATAGCGTCGGACCTTGTGTCGATGACGGGAGAAAACCGCATTCTGGCACACTTCGGTCTCAAACGCCTTAACGAGAACCCGCGCAAAGGCCTGCTGGCCATGATAAACCTGGCCAAGCTGGAAGAGGGCCACATCGTCATTGACGATATCGTATTCAAGATCGGCCCCCGCATCAATGCAGCAGGGCGTATGGAAAGCGGCCGACTGGCCGTGGAACTGCTCACTGCAACCGACGACCGCACTGCTTTCCGCATCGGCGAGGAAATCAACAACCGCAATAACGAGCGCAAATCCATCGACAGGGAAATCACCCAGGAAGCGCTGGAAATGGTGGAGAACGGCAACGCCCTTGAGACTGAGAACGTTACCATCGTATATAACCCCAAGTGGAACAAAGGCGTTGTGGGTATCGTGGCTTCCCGCCTTGTGGAGGCATACTACAAGCCCACCGTGGTTCTCACCAAATCCAACGGCTTCGTAACCGGCAGCGCCCGCAGCGTAGCGGGATTCGACCTGTACGCTTCCATTGAGAGCTGTGCCGATATCCTGGAGAACTTCGGCGGCCACGTGTACGCTGCGGGCCTCACAATGAAGGAAGAGAACCTGCCGGAATTCTGCCGCAGGATGAACCGCTTCGTTTCCGGTAACATTACCACAGAGGAGCTCACTCCGGTAGTAGAGATTGACGCCCGCCTGGATTTCTCGCAGATCACTCCCAAATTCACCAGGATTTTGAAGCAGTTCCAGCCTTTCGGCCCCGGCAACAACAATCCGGTATTCTTAACGGAAGACGTGTACGATGCCGGCGGTGGCCGCAAAGTTGGCGCAGGCGGCGTTCACCTGAAGCTGGACCTCATGCAGGAGCAGCAGCCGTACCGCCAGATCGCCGCCATCGGCTTCAATATGTCGGAATACTACGAGCACATCAAAGCCGGCAACCCCATCGACATCTGCTACTCCATAGTGGAGAACTTCTACCGGGGATCCTCAACCGTCCAGCTCCGCCTCAAAGACATGCGCGAGCGCAACGATTTGATTTAGACTCCTGTTTCTCGCCCGGGCAGCCCGTGGCACTTAACTAATTAACACACAGTCATAAACGCAATCTGGGTTAGTCAATTGTGACCAACCCAGATTGATGATTTAACTGATAATCAGACACTTAAGTGCCACGGCCTTACAGAGCCTTGAAGTTTATCTCATTGTAGAGATTCTTGCCTTCCGGAGTGTAGAGGAACTCCAGGAGGGAGGCGTAGTGCTCTTCCACCTTGCCGCGGACAATCTTCATGGTGGAGTTCATCATCTTGTTTGCGATGGTGAACTCTTCATCGCAAAGGCCGATGGCGGTGGGGAGCCAGCGCTCCGGGAACATGCCTTCGTTCTTGCCGCCCTTCTTGTAGGAGTTCACATCGGCCTGGATGAGATCCAGCATGGCCTTCTTGCCTTCCTCGGAATCGGCCTTCAGGCCCTTCTTCTCGACGGCCTCCTGCAGGGCTTTCTTCTCGGGGACGATTAGCGCAACGCAGTACGGGTTCTGGTTGTTGTGAAGCACGCACGCGTTCACCCACTTGGAAGTTTCCGTGAGGTTGTCTTCGAAGCCTTCCGGTGAGTATTTCTCGCCGTCGGAGGAGATGAGCAGGCTCTTGAATCGGCCAACCACATACAGGAATGAAGGATCGTCGGGGCAGATGTAGCCCATGTCGCCGGTGTGGAGCCAGTTGTCCACGATGGTATCGGCAGTGGCCTTGGGGTTCTTCCAGTAGCCTGCCATTACGTTTTCTCCGCGGATGACGATCTCTCCCCTGGTGCCGTGGGGCAGTTCTTTGCCTTCATCGTCCAGGATTACACAGTCCATAGGCCTTACAATGCGGCCGGAGGAGCCGAAGCGGGCGTGACCCATGGAGTTGGCGCAGATGATAGGAGTGGCTTCCGTGAGGCCATAGCCCTGGAACATGGGAATACCCACGGCGCAGAAGAACTTCTGGAGCTCGATGTCCAGCAGGGCGCCGCCGCCCACGAAGAACTTCATCCTGCCGCCGAAACTCTCACGCACTTTGGAGAAGAGGATCTTGTCGAACAAATCCACAAGGGGTTTCCTCCAGAATGTTCCGCCGGTGCCGCGGTTGTAGTATTCCTTATTGTATTTGATGGCGTTCTGCAGGGCGAAATTGAATAGTTTCTCCGTGGTTTTGCCCTTCTTCTTGATGCCGCCCTCGATGTTCTTCTTGAAGTTGCGGGCCAGCGCAGGCACCGACAGCATCACATGAGGCCTTGTTTCCGCAATTGCGGTGGGGACATTCCTAAGGGTTGCCAGAGCATTCTTGCCTATGGGAACGAAGGCGATGGAGCCGCCATAATGCATCATGCAGTAAATGCCGGCCACGTGGGCGAAGCAGTGGTCCAGAGGAAGGATGATGAGCATGACATCATTCTCGTCGATGGTAATAACCGACTGGCTCTGCTCCACGTTAGCCGTATAGTTGCGGTGGGTGAGCAGAATGCCCTTGGGATCCGCCGTAGTACCGGAGGTGTAGGAAATATTCGCATAATCATCCGGGCCGATGGATTTGTAGCGGGCGATGAACTCGTCCTCGTGAGCCTTCAGGAAGGCATCGCCCATCGACATGATTTCCGACATGCGGATTTCGTCCTTCTCCAAGGTGTCGTAGTCGAACGCGGTGTCGTCAAAGACGATTACTTTCTTCACGTCCGGGCATTCCGGCATGATGGCCCTGATTTTGGGCAGGTGGTTGCCGGATACCATAATCCACTTGGATTCCGAGTGGTTGATGCGGAAGACAAGGTCTTTGCCTTCTCCGAGGTTTACGCTCAGGGGAACGTCCGTTGCACCTGCGTACAGGGCGCCCATTTCCGCGAGCACCCACATTGCGCGGCTTTCCGACAGGAGGGCGATTTTGTCGCCTTTCTCCAGACCGAGGGCCATGAGGCCGGCGCCGATGCGGTATGCGGTTTCACGTGTCTGTTTCTGGGTGATTTCCTTCCAGGCGCCGTCCACCTTCTCGCGAAGATATACGTTGTCCGGGAACTTGCGGGAATGCTGCTCGATGTAATCGATTATTGTAATTCTTTCTGCCATGGTTTATTCAGCGGGGAAAAGGCCGTAGAGTTCCGCGTCGATCTTGTCGGTGATGGTCTGGAAGTCTTCCGGTTTGTTTTCGAATTTGATATTGTCTACGTCGATGATGAGGAGATGATGCTTGTAGTTCTGGATCCAGTCCTCGTAGCGCTGGTTCAGGCCTGTGATGTAGTCGATGCGGATGGAACGCTCGTACTCGCGGCCGCGCTTCTGGATCTGGGCGATGAGGTTGGGAATGCTGGAGCGTAGGTAAATGAGCAGGTCCGGCGGATTCACCAGCGACATCATCAGGTCGAACAGATCCGAGTAGTTCTCGAAATCCCTAGTGGACATGAGGCCCATGGCGTGGAGGTTGGGAGCGAAGATGCGGGCATCCTCATAGATTGTGCGGTCCTGGATAATCACTTCCTTGTGCTTGGAAATCTCCACCACATCCTGGAAGCGCTTGTTCAGGAAGTAGATCTGGAGGTTGAACGACCAGCGTTCCATGTCCTCGTAGAAATCGGCCAGATAGGGGTTGTAGTCCACCGATTCGAATTTCGGTGTCCAGCCGTAATGGGCGGCGAGCATCTTTGTGAGCGTGGTTTTGCCGCTTCCGATATTACCTGCGATAGCAATGTGCATAGTATAGTTGTTTTTAGAATAATCCGTAAAGTTCCGCGTCGATTTTGTCGGTGATTAGCTGGAAGTCTTCCGGGCGGTTGAGGAAGTCCAGGTCATCGGCCTCTATTATGATCAGACGGCCGGTATACTGGGCGATCCAGTTCTCATAGCGTTCGTTAAGGCCGGAGAGATAGTCGATGGAAATGGTTTGCTCATAATCCCTCCCGCGCTTCTGAATCTGGGCCACGAGGTGCTGGATGCTGGAGCGGAGATATATCATCAGGTCCGGCTGCTTCACAACGTTCATCATCACGTTGTATGTGTCCATGTACGTGTTGTAGTCCCTTTCCGACAGGTTGCCCTGGGCGAAGTTGTTGGCAACGAAAATGTTCACGCCCTCCAGAAGGGTGCGGTCCTGGATCACGACGCCTTTGGACCTGGAGATTTCAAGGACATCATGCAGGCGCTGCTGGAGAAAGTACATCTCAAGGGCGAAAGACCAGCGCTTGATATCGGCATAATAGTCTTCCAGATAGGGGTTGTAGGTAACGGATTCGAACTTGGGAGTCCATCCGTAATGGCGGGCGAGAAGCGTTGTGAGGGTGGTTTTCCCGCTGCCTATATTTCCTGCTATTCCTATGTGCATGATGCTTGTGGTACTTGACTGCACAAATCTACCAAAACTTTCGTATTTTTGCAATCAAATTTGTACGCTTATATGCTTCATACCAGAATTTTTACATTCAACCCGATTGAGACAAACTGCACCGTTGCCTGGAGGGAAGGCAGCCGTACCTGCATGGTGGCCGATCCCGGGATGTTCACCACAGACAGCAAAGACCAGCTCGTGGATTTTTTAGCCGCAGGCGGCCTTGTCCCCGATGCCGTTCTTCTCACCCACGGCCACTTCGACCACATCTGGGGCGTAAAGATGCTGCTGGAGCATTTCCCCGGCGTACCCGTGTACATGAGCCCCCTGGACGAGGAGGTTCGGGAAGCCGGCCCGGCCGTGATGGCGGGCAGGGAAAGGGTTGCAACCAAGCGCACGGATTTTCCCTATGTCCCGGTGGCCGATGGCATGGTGGTTCAGAGCGGCGGCGCTTCGTGGAAGGCCCTGCTCACTCCCGGCCATACACCCGGAGGCATCTGCTGGTGGTGCGAGAGCGACTCCCTGCTGCTCAGCGGCGACACCCTCTTCGCCGGCGCCATCGGCCGCACAGATCTCCTTGGCGGCGATTACGACGCCCTCATGAAATCCCTCCTGGAACGCGTAATGGTGCTCCCCGGCGACACTGATGTGATCCCCGGCCATGGCCAGCCCACCTCCATCGCCCGCGAAGCCGCCACCAATCCCTTCCTCCAGCCCTTCAACGAAGCCGACACCGCCTGGTGGGAACAGGACGGCATTCCGATAAAGGGGGAATAGAGCGTAGCGCCCGCAAAGTGCCCAGCACGCCTCTTGTGGCTCACAAGTTGCCCGTCCGCCGCGTGGCACTTAAGTTCCTGATAATCAATCAAATCGTAAATCTGGGTTGGGCAATATTGTCTAACCCAGATTGCGCCATTCGCTGTGTATCAATTAGTTAAGTGCCACGGCGTCAATCGCGTCGGTGGGAATGTCATCGGCCTTACCATGTCGGAATGGCATGCGGAGAAGCTTGGCAACTTGTACGAAAGGCGCCTGGGTATACTTGCACAGCATCTCGAACGCTTCATACTTCTGGTCAAGGGAGTATGAGAGAACCTGATGGATATCGGCCAGCCCATATTCCTTTATCAGTTTGTTGATCATCGACGTATAATAGATGTCATTCTTGCCTACGAATACTTCGTTTAAATCATACTCTGCACCAGTATTGCTGTTGATGGCAACGATCATGTCTTCGTATGTGTCAAAGAAACGGACGGCCTCCTCGAAATCAATCACAGAATACTTGCTTATGATATAGTCTGTGAGTTGTTGCGCCTCTTTCTTATCCAATGAAGCGAACATTCCTTTGAGTGAGTGGTATGTTAGAGGGCGCCCTTGAGCGTGCTGAGCATCAACCGTTTTCAATGCGCGTCTCAGTGGACGCGAAGCTTTGCTCTGTATCAGCTTCTCGGAGAACGGATGGTCGGACTCGGCATATGCAAGGAACCCCCATCGGTAGTCTTTGGCTTTTTTCACCAGCCTTCGTTCCACGGGGTTGTTTGCCACATAGATTATGTTGGACCGGGCTGCTTTATCACCCTTTTTGGGTGCACTTCCGAATGGGTGGTTCATAAGTTGACCGGAGCACCCGCTGAACTCGTTTTGACCAGACACAAAACGGGAAGTAACTTCCCCTACAAACCCGGAAAGTTCATCATTGCTTGCCGCAGCAACGGACATGTGAATGTGGTCCGGCATAAGGCACAGTGCAAGTACTTTCACCTTGTACTTCCTGGCAACAATACAAAAAGTGGTGAAATACACAAGGTAATCGCTCACGCTGTAAAAAATGAGATTGCCGTCAACCGTATTCTGATAGCAGTGGTTGAGGATCCATCTGAGCACAAATCGCTTTTTCATAATCCCTCCGAATC
>JAGAAY010000047.1 GCA_017615065.1 Bacteroidales bacterium
CTGCTCGTTGAAGTCAAGCACGACCACGTTGATCTTCTGATCCAGGGCGACAACCTCTTCCGGATGGTTGATGCGGCCCCAGCTGAGGTCGGTGATGTGGATGAGACCGTCCACACCGCCAAGGTCGACGAATACGCCGTAGTTGGTGATGTTCTTGACGGTACCTTCCAGCACCTGGCCCTTCTCCAGACGGGAGATGAGCTCGCTGCGGCGCTGCTCCTGCTCGGCCTCGAGGAGAGCCTTGTGGGAAACAACCACGTTGCGGAATTCCTGGTTGATCTTGACGATCTTGAAATCCATGGTTGTATCCACGAATGCATCGTAATCGCGGATGGGTTTGATATCGATTTGGGAACCGGGGAGGAAGGCCTCGATGCCGAATACGTCCACGATCATGCCGCCCTTTGTGCGGGTCTTGACATAACCCTTGACGATTTCGTCCTTGTTGTAGGCGTCGTTCACCATATCCCAGCTCTTGAGCTGGCGTGCTTTCCTGTGGGACAGCACGAGCTGGCCTTTGCGGTCTTCTGCGTTCTCGATGAGCACGTCGACCTTGTCACCTACCTTGAGGTCCGGATTGTAACGGAATTCGGGGGCGGAGATGACACCTTCGCTCTTTGCGCCGATGTTCACCACGACCTCGCGCTTGTTGATAGAGGTAACGGTACCTTCCACAACTTCGTTTTCAACCACCTTGGAGAGGGTGAGGTCGTACTTTGCGAGCACGTCCTCACGGCTTGCGGGAGCCGCACCCTGCTCGAAAGCGTCCCAGTCGAACTGATCGGGAGCGATAGAAGCGTTCATGCGGGTTGCCTTCTTCTCTGCCTTCACTGCAGGAGCCTCCTCCACAACGGGAGCAGCTTCCTCAGCGACGGGAGCCTCTTCCACCACAGGGGCCTCTTCCACTGCGGGAGCCTCTGCAACGGCGGTTTCTTCGATGACGGGAGCCTCAACCTGAGGTTCTTCCACCACGTTCTTTGTTGATTTTGCCATAGTTTTAAACTGTAATAAAAACTAGTAGTTAAACATTATTTTTTGTGCTTTTCCGGGCAAAAAAATTGCACGCCCGGAAAAAAGCGTGCAAAAATAGGTAAAATCCATCAAATTTCCAAAACTTTCTACAGCATCTTTTTCTTTTTGAAAACCAGCCAGATAGCGGCGCAGGTCACAAGCATCAGGCCCAGGATGATGATCCAGTTCCAGAACGATGCATTGGGCTCGCTCGCATTCACCATGGGAAGGCGCACGTTCATGCCGTAGAAGCCCGCGATGAGGGTTGGCGGCATGAGGAACACCGACACCAGCGTGAACACCTTCATTATCTTGTTCTGTTCCAGGTTGATAAGACCCAGTACGGTGTCCTGCAGGTACTCCAGCCTCTCGAAGCAGAAGTTGGAATGGTTGATGAGCGAGGAAATATCCTGCAGCAGCACGGAGAGCCTCACATCCAGCGCAGTGGGTACCAGGGTGCTCTTCATGAGGTTGGAGATGAGACGTTGTTTATCAACCACGTTCTCGCGCACCACCATGGTGTTCTCCTGGAGCTGGGAAATGTCGATGAGTAGTTCGTCGTCGATGTCTTCCCTGCTCTCGATGCGCTTGGCATACTGGGAGATCTCCTTGGAAAGGAGCTCGATCATATCGGCATCCAGGTCTACGCGCTGATCCAGGATGGTTGCGAAAACGCTGAATCCGGAGGGATACTGGCGGGGATTCACCTGCATCCTGCGCTGCAGTTCGGTGAACGAGCGCAGAGGCACCTCGCGAAGAGTGGTGAGCACGTTGTCCTTGATGGTGAACGACACGGGCTGCATCATGTACTCATCGGCCCCCGGGGTAAGGAAGTTGGTGTTGGCGAAAATGGCGTCGTCCGTCTCGAAATAACGGGAGGAGCTTTCGATTTCCTCCGCCTGCGCACGGCTCTGGATTTCCATCTCCAGGAAGGCCTCCACGGCCCTTTTTTCTTCGCCGCTGGGTTCTACGAGGTCTATCCACACTACGTTCTCCACGAGCATGGATTTGAGGTCCTTCTCCGTGCAGGAGACGGCAATCCTCCCATTGTCCTTGTAGAAGATGCTGATCATGACGGCTGCGCTTTTCCGGCGCAAAAATAAAGAAAAAATTTGGTAATCCAACCTCTTTTACCTTACTTTGTGACAATTTGATTGTCAAAGCATGAAGATTATAATTGAAGGAGCAGGCGAAGTTGGCTCCCATCTGGCCAAGATGCTCAGCCGCGAAGGTGGCGAGGTCACCGTCATCGACGACGATCCCGGCCGCATTTCCAAACTTACTTTAACTGCCGATGTGGTGGCAATAACCGGCGAGCCGTCGTCCATCAGCGTCCTTAAGGAAGCGGGGGCGGCATCGGCCGATCTCTTCATCTCCGTAAACCCCAACAAGCCCCAGAGCGTCAATGTGATAAGCGCCCTGCTGGCAAAGCGTCTGGGCACCCGGCGCGTCATCGCCAGGGTGGACGATGCGGAATACCTCTCGCCGGAGAACAAGCTCATGTTCAAGGACATCGGCCTGGACACCATGTTCTGCCCGGAAAAAACGGCGGCCGATGAAATCATCGACCTCCTCCGCCACACCGCCTCCAACGATTCCCTCGATTTCGCGCGCGGAAGGCTCCAGCTCTCGGTTTTCAAGATCGACGACGAGTCTCCCCTGCTTGACATGAAAGTTGCGGAATTTACCTCCGCCATGGCGGAAAAGGACCCCATGGCCCAGTTCCGCATCATCGCCATTTCCCGCCGCGGGGAAACCATCATCCCCAAGTTCGACACGCGATTCAAGTACATGGACAACCTGTACATCATCGCGCGCCGCGACGGAATGGCCGCCCTCACCAAGTTCCTCGGCAAGGAAAACCTGGAAATCAAGAGCGTGATGATCCTCGGCGGCAGCCGCATCGGCGAAATGGTGGCGGCCCAGCTTGCCCGCACGCAGATGGACGAAGTGAAGATCGTGGACTACGACATGGCCCGCTGCCGCGAACTCTCGGACGCCCTCCCGGACAGCGTCTCAGTGGCCCACGGCGACGCCCGCAACTCCGACTTCCTCGTGGAAGAAAACATCAAGGAATTCGATGCCGTCGTAGCGGTTACCGGCAACGACGAAGCCAACATCCTGTGCTGCGTCGTGGCCAAGAAATTCGGCGTGGCCCGCGTCATCGCACAGGTGGAAAACCTTGAGTATGTCCGGTTGGCGGAAGAAATGGGCGTGGATGCAGTGATTAACAAGAAAATAATCACCGCCGGCCGCATATTTAAGTTTACCTTATCCGATAAGGTGCGCTTCGTCCGCTACATGAGCGGTACGGAAGCGGAAGTCCTGGAGTACACCGTTGCCCCGGACTCCCGTATCACCCGCGCTCCCCTCAAAGACACCGACTTCCCCGCCAACGCCATCATCGGCGGTGTCATCCGCGGCAGCGACAGCTTCATCGCCGTGGGCAACACCCACATCGAACCCTACGACAGGGTGGCGGTCTTCGCCCTGCCCGATGCCGTGAAAGAAGTGGATAAGTTCTTCAAATAATCCTGGCGGCCAACACGCTGTCAATCAACAGTTTAAATGTTTCCCGGTGCAAAAATATTTGCACCGGGAAACATTTATCTCACACAGAATCAAGCACTTAGCCGCCAGCTATTTTACGCCAAACTTGTAGATTGTCGAACTCGTATAAGTCTCCCCCGGCCGCAGGATGCTCGGCGTGAATGCCGGATTGTTCACGGCATCGGGCCACCGCTGGGCCTCGAGCGCCAGGGAGCTGCGGAAGCCGAGCTCGTTGCCATTCGCGCCGTACTCACCGCCCTGGAAGAAATTGCCGCTGTAGAACTGCAGGCCGGGCTGATCGGTGAGCACCTCCACATACCTGCCGGAAAGCGGATCATATACCGTACAAATCGACTCCACTCCCTCGGTTTCCTTGTCAATGCACCAGTTGTGGTCGTACCCGCGTGCGTTCCGTATCTGCTCGTCATCGGCCCCAATGTTAAGGCCAATGGCGTGGGCCTCCCTGAAGTCGAACGGAGTTCCCTCCACAGGCGCAATTTCACCCGTGGGGATGCTCAGACTGTCGATGGGAATATAGTGCGACGCCTTGATCCACATCTCGTACTCCTCCACCGAGCCGTTGCCTTCGCCCCGCAGGCAGAAGAACGGATGATGCGTGAGATTCACCGGAGTGGCCTTGTCGGTAGTCGCTTTGAAATCCACGTGGAATGCGCCTTCCGCATCCAGGGCATACGTCATCGTGATTTCCAGATTGCCGGGGAATCCTTCCTGGCCGTCCGGATGCACATAATGCAGCACAATTGCCGTATCGTTCACATCGGCCACATCCCAAACCTGATGGTCGATGCCCTTGAACCCGCCGTGAAGCGTATTCACCCCGTTGTCGTTGGTGGGAGTATGGAACTCTTCGCCATCGACCTCAAACGTAGCCTTGCCGATGCGGTTCCCCACCGGCCCCACGCTTGCGCCCAGGAACCTCTCGCCCGGAGGCGTAACGTAGTCCTGGATATTGTCGTGCGCCACCACGATGCTGGCGAGTTTACCATCGCGGTCAGGCGTGAACAGCGATACCACCCGACCGCCGTAATTGGTCACCTGCATTGTTGTGGGCCCGTTTTTTAAGGTATAGAGCTTCACGGGCTTGCCGTCCACATCGGCCTCAAACTTAGCCGCATCAAAAAGCGCCGGTCCCCCGCCATTGCACGAAGCCAGGAGCAGGATTGAAGAAAGAGTAAGAAGGAGTTTTTTCATAAGGATATGGATTACTCCGCAAAAATAATAAAAAATGACGTGATATTGATGAAACACATAAAATAATGTTTTTGTGTGTTTCGTGGCAAAATTCTTGCATGCAATGATGCCGCTAAACCCCTGTATATGAACCGAATCATCATCGCACTCGCCCTCATGTTCCTGGCCGGTGCCACCGCTTTTGCCCAAAGCGATTACTACATCAAAAAAGCCGAAGAATACACCCGCGAAGTGGAGTATTACCAGCGCAAGGCCGAAGGCTACCGCCGCGAAGCCCAGTACTACCTCGACAAAGCCGCCGGCTACGAACGCGAAGCCGCCTACTACCTCCGCCGCGGCGACGCCGACCGCGCCCGCACCCAGCAGCGCTATGCCGCCGAC
>JAGAAY010000048.1 GCA_017615065.1 Bacteroidales bacterium
GGCCGGAACGTGTTGAAACTATCGGAAGAACCCGTCCATGTGCATGCTCCGCCGTTGCCGGGGATGGGGTTCTTGCTTCCCCACTGGTAATATAGCCCGAAGGTCAGGTATCCGTCTGCAGGGTCTGCCGACACGGCGCCAAGGTTACGGTCAAGGAATACAGCCTGGTCGCCATGATTGTTTGTGATGGTAACATCGGCCGGAGCGGAGTTAAGCCTCCAGATATGCCAGCTCCATAGTATGACTCCGTTCGCATCCCTCGCGGCGAGCAGGGCGTTGCCCTGTGCGGTGTTGTCCGGCGTACTGAAATAAATGTTACCGTCCGAGCCGATAGCGGGATTAGTTACAATTCTCCCAAGTGGGCTTCCGTTGCCCGAGGGGAGATTCTCGGTTTCCCAAAGCACTGATACAGATGCGATATCGGCAGTGGTTGTCCTTGCGCCGGGATTGAAGCAATACCTCGTGTTAGGGGAAGTCACAATATAGCAGTTGACCTCTCCCTCGAGATTGCGGGCAGCCCTGTCGTCAAAGTTAGTGATGGTGCTGAGCTTGTTGCGCGCGGTGGTATAGGAAGAAGGATATCTGAACTCCGAGAGTTCGACGTCGTTCTCGTCGTAGAGTACAATCTTGAAACCGTCAGGCAAGGTGACTCCGGGCATCAGTGCAAAGTAATTGTGACCAACCTGCACATTGGTGTTTATGATGGATGTGTAGGCCGTGGCATCAGCATTCAACTTCGCAAACGCTTCTGATTCGAAAGTATACTTCATCGAGCTGTAACCGAGTTCCTCGCTGTGGGCTCCAGTAAGAACTGCCTTTTTGATAGCTGCATTTGAGGTTTCAAAATGCACTATAGAGCTCAGATTCTTGAAAGTAAGAGTATTGTTAGTGCTGATGGCATATGATATTTGCGCCGTGGCGTTTGTCTGTTCACCATAGAAGGAATAGCGAAGGTATGCGCGTGTGTAGTTGTTGGTGGATCCTGTCCGCCTGTCAGCAATGCAATTATAATAGGTGATGTCGTTAGCCTGGTCGCGATACCGGAAGGGATACACGGCAACATAGTAGTCGGCTTCAGTCACCTTGCTTTGGTCGGCAGCCGGAATTGTAAAAGTGAACGTTGCGGTGCTGCTGCCTCCGGCAGGCAAAGGATCGGACATTATTGTATAGTTCGGCGCTCCTGTAGTGGAAACGCCGGCGCGTGCTCCGCCACTGGCTGCCTGATATGGCCAGTTTGTTTCCTCTCCGAGGTTATATTTGATTCCGTCGACTTCCCTGACAATATATTTAAAAGCGAACAGCCCAATCTGGTCGCCGGCCTGCCAAACTACATTCTTGTCGTCGATGGAGGCTTTGCCGGGAACAGTGCCGGATTCATTGTCAAGGGTGGCTGTGAAACTGATCTTCACCATTCCGGGTTCTTCCGAAGGATTTGCTGTTTCCGGAGTTACTTTTGTGCAGGAGATCATCCCGAAGGCGAGCGCCGCTGCGGCGCAAAGGCCCAATACAGAGTTTATCTTTTTCATAGCCTTCTAGATTTCTTCTTCATAATAACTCTCAGTTCCAGCCTTGGCGCCAGAGTCATTCATACTGTCTCCCATAAAGCCGGATTCAAGCCTTACCCGAATCTCCTCGCACTCGGGGGCGAGGTACCCTTTTTTGTTTGCATTCATAGTGCTTATCGTTTATTAATTGTTGTCGCGATTAATAATCATCAAAAATACCCATTAGCAAAGCTAAAAGCACCCCCCAAAAAGGGGGAAATGCATCAGAGTGGCACAATCAAAAGGGTTAAAACGGCAAGGGCAGGCCAAAAAATGCGTATATTTGTTTTATGAAACGATTCGCAGGAATATGCATCTGCCTGGTGGCGATGAACCTTCAGCCGGCACTCGGCTACAACGACCATCGCAACCATAACATCGACTCGCTGGAACTGGCCGTGTCCACATGGACTCCGGACCGGGTGGCGAAGGCTTCGGAGAAGGAACTTATCGACCTGGACAATGCATGCCGTGAACTGATGATTGCCTTCAGCAAGCTCAACGACGACAAATGCGAATTCTACGCACGTAAATCCCTAACAATCAGCGTCCCGCACGGATGGGAATTTGCCAAATGCGATGCATACCGCTACATCGGTATGTGCTTTTACGCAAGGGAGAAGTGGGACAGCGCCCATTTCTATTACAATCTGGCCCTGGAGGCCCTGTACAAGATGGAGGCGGGAGCAACCTCACCCACCGCTCCGGACGGTTATCCGGAGAGACAGATCGACGATCAGAAATCGGCCTTGTACGGTACCATCGGCAATATATACAACTTGCAGGATTCCCTGGACCTGGCGATGGACTACTACGCCAAAGCCGCTGAGATCTTCGAAAAATGGGGCTGGAACGAGAGCAATTCGATACTATATTATAATATAGGTGAAACCTGGCTGGAGGAGGCGGATTACAGCAGGGCGATGGATGGCTACCGGAAGGCTATGGACTATGCCGAAACGGCAAATGATTCGCTTCTTATGGCCAACGTCTGGAAAAGCATGGGCCGGGTTTATCTGGAGACTGGCCGATATTCCCGCGCAATGCGCTCGCTCAAAAAGGCCGAGGCCTACTATTCCACCCACGTGGGCGAAGATGAGGGATTCCATCAGGAAAATCTGGATTCCATCTCGCGCGTAATGGACGCCCAGAAAACACTCAGCTACCGTATCATTGGCGTAATCTGCTGCGCACTCCTGATTGCCGCAGGCTATGCCTTTGGCCTTAGGCTCAAAAAGAAAAAGAGAGCCGCAGA
>JAGAAY010000049.1 GCA_017615065.1 Bacteroidales bacterium
TCGGGGCCGTCCTTTGCGGGCACAACCTCTTCTTCCACAAGTTCCTCCTGCTCGGTGAAGTCCACCAGGAAGCTCAGCTCCGGCGGCGGGGGATACAGATATGTCAGTCCGAAGAGCAGGCCGGCCACAACGGCAAGCACGTGAACCGAGCCTGTAATGATCAGTCCGGTCACGGTTGCGTCCTTGTCACGCTGTCCTCTTGTGCGAAGATACGGCTGCATGGGATTATTCAGGTTGTGTTGCCAGAATCACCTTGAAATGGTTCCGTTTGGCGATGTTCATAATCTGCACCACTTCTCCCACGGGGACGCTCTGGTCGCTGAAGATGGAGAAGGTGGGATCCTCCTCGTTAATGAGAAGGTCGATGAGTGCGTCTTCCACCTCGCTGTACGACATGGGATTCGTGTCGCCGTTCAGGTGGTAGGTGTAGGTGTCGTCGTGATGGTCCATTATGCTCACGCTCACGGTGGCCTTTGCGCTCACCTGGCCGGTGCTCTTGGGGAGCAGGAGCTTAAGGGCGTTGGGGTTGATGAGCGTGGAGGTCACAAGGAAGAAGATGAGCAGCAGGAACACGATATCCGTCATGCTGGATACCGAGAACGATGCGTCCACCCTTGTATTTCGCTTGAGTGCCATGCTATTTGTTCTCTTCGTTGTTCACGATGTCGATGAACTCGATGGTGGAACTCTCCATCTTGTACACCAGGTTGGAAATCTTGGAGGTGAGCCAGTTGTAGCCGAAGTATGCGATGATACCCACGATAAGGCCGCCCACCGTTGTGAGCATGGCAGTGTAAATACCGCCGGAGAGGAGGGAAATGTCGATGTTGCTTCCGGCCTTGGACATATTGAAGAAGGCCTGCACCATGCCGATGACGGTTCCCAGGAATCCGATCATGGGCGCGCCGCCGGCGATTGACGCCAGGACGGGAAGGCCTTTCTCAAGGCGTGCCACCTCCACGTTTCCGACGTTCTCCACGGCGCTCTGGATATCGGCCATGGGACGACCCTTGCGGCGGATACCGGTTTCCACCATGCGGGCCACGGGGTTGTCGTACTTGCGGCAGAGCGTGAGGGCGCTCTCGATCTTGCCGTCTGTCATGTAGTCGCGGATATCGTCCATGAAGCGGTCGTCGATCTTGGATGCGTGGGAGATAACCCACCATTTCTGGCCGATGACGTAGAACGCCAGGATGGACAGTACGAGCAGCACCCACATGAGCGGGCCGCCCATCGAGAACAGTGAAAACAGGCTTTCGTGCATTTCAACGGGCTGAACTGCAGCGGCTTCCTGTACGGCCTCCGCGGCTGCGGAAGCAAGGCTGTCGGATTGGAGAAGATTCAGTAACATATCTGTAGATCAATTAATATTTTCTAATCCACAAAGATACGAATTTTTTCCGAAAAAGCCACAATAAAAAACGGCCCGGCAAAGCCGGACCGTTGAGAGATCGGTAAAACTTATTCTATCCTGCAGTCCGGGAAGCGTTTCCACACGGCGTCTTTTTCGGCCTGGGTGGCGCGGGGAGCGCGGATTACGAATTCGTCGATGACGATGTCGTCCATCCAGGCGGGGAGCACTACGGAGCCGGTGAATTCCAGCATGAGACGCTCGATGTGCTTTACTCCCTTGAGGGACTCGGGGACTTCCCTGATGCGAAGCTCCACCCAGCCGTCTTCGGCATTTTCATGGAGGTCGGAGCCGTCATCGGCAGTGGTGGCTACCATCCAGCCGATCTTGGGTTTCATGGCGTATGTCTCAGGGTTTTCTTCAATGCCCACGAAACCGGCGATGAGCTGAAGAGGGGTGTCGCTCACAACGGAGCCGTCGGTTCCAAGGACCTGATAGCGGAAAGGCACCGAGACCTGCTCCGGAAGCATGTTGTTGTCGCCGTAGATGCCTTCCGGGGTGCGGCCGCCTTCATCGAAGGGGAACAGCTTGAGGAACCAGCCGTCCAGAACGGTGGGTTCGTTCTCTTCGCCGCAGGTATCCGGCTCGTAGTATTCATCCACCTGATGCTTTTTGACCATGCTTTTCCAGAAGTCGTAATCGGGCTTTCCCTTGGACGCGCGCACGAATTCTTTAAGGATGGGCCTGAGGTCATCGGCCCACCAGTCCAGGCCGTACTTTTCCAGCATTTTCGTCTTCTTGAGAAGGCGCTGCCAGTCGCGGGGAGTTCCCTCCAGGGTTACCGACGGGATGCCGCACATCACATAGAAGGAGATGTACTCGAAGTAGGAGTTCACGACATCCATCAGGGTTATTTCCGAAGCCAGCTTTTCCACCTTCCCGGAGGTGGAGAAATCGGCCTTTATGGTCTTTGCCAGATTGCCTTTGGTGGATTTGCCGATCTGCCGGCAGAAGTTGTCCAGGAGGGTTTCCCAATCGGCATTCTGGGAGCTCAGATCCGTGGCGGACTGCACCGAAAGGCTGATTTTGCCGTCATGGCTCACTATGAGGTCCCGAAGCTCTTCGGCGTTGTCGTTCACATAGTGGCTGAAGCCCTGGCAGATGATGAGCCATACTGCGTCGGGAGTCAGGACTATGGGCCGATGATTGGCATATGCATCCAGGAACATCCTGAACAGCGGGGTGTCGCCGAAGTAACTGAAAGAATCCTGGCGGAAGCTGCAGCTTATGAGTTCCGGGGTTTCTCCCTGATATGCTCCGGGGTCTCCTGCAAGCAGCATGAACGCCACGTCGGAACCTTCCATCGGCTGTGCGGAACTGTTGAGGTTGCGGGGTGTGACATCGTCTACTGCGAAAGTTATGGAGCCGTTCTGTTTACTGAGGATACGCGGGTCCTTTTTTGCGTAAATGCCCGTGCAAACTGGAATTAAGAGAGCAAGTAGAAGGATTCTTTTCATGGCTGGATTATATAGTTCACAAATGTAGGCAAAATTTTCCTATCGGCAAAGAGGCCGATTCTGCCAAAATGTCAGTCACCGGGGAGTGGCACGGCCCTTGATACCTACAGGCCGCTCACAAAAAGCAAGTAACTTAAAACACAATAAAACTATGATCCGTCCGTTAGGAACAAGA
>JAGAAY010000050.1 GCA_017615065.1 Bacteroidales bacterium
CCGCCCTCGGCCGTGAATGTACATCTTGTCTTCTAAAAATTTATACGATGTTAGATAACGAAAGAGGGCTGTATGTAGCCCATTCTGTAAACGGCCCCATCTCGATGGTGGGCAAGATGGCTAATCGTCATGGAATTATCGCCGGTGCCACCGGTACCGGTAAAACCGTCACCCTGCAGGTTCTTGCGGAAACTTTCTGCCAGGCAGGCGTGCCCTGCTTCATGGCCGACATGAAGGGCGACCTGAGCGGTATCTCCAAGGAAGGCCGCCTGAGCGGTTTCATCGAGAAGAGGCTGCCGGAGTTCGGCATTTCAGATCCCAAGTTCCAGGCCTGCCCCGTGCGTTTCTTCGACGTATACGGCGAGCAGGGCCATCCCATGCGCAGCACCATTTCCCGTATGGGCCCCGATATGCTGGGCCGCCTCCTGGAACTCAACGACACCCAGACCGGCGTACTTAACATCGTGTTCAAGGTGGCCGATGACAACGGCCTCCTACTCATCGACCTTAAGGACCTCCGCGCCATGCTCAACTTCGTGGCGAAGAATGCGGCTGAATATACGGATACCTATGGAAATGTGACATCGGCATCGGTGGGCGCTATCCAGAGGGCACTGCTGCAGCTGGAAAACCAGGGCGGCGACAAGTTCTTCGGAGAGCCGGATTTCGATATCTACGACCTTCTCCAGTGCGAGGGCGGCAAGGGCATCATGAACGTGCTGGCGGCCGATAAGCTGATGCTCCAGCCCAAGCTCTATTCCACCTTCCTGCTGTGGCTTTTGTCTGAACTTTACGCTACATTGCCCGAGGTGGGCGACATGGACCTTCCCAAGCTTGTGTTCTTCTTCGACGAGGCTCACATGCTGTTCGAGGGTACGTCCAAGGCTCTCACGGATAAGATCGAGCAGGTTATCCGCCTCATCCGTTCCAAGGGCGTGGGCATTTATTTCATCACCCAGAGCCCTGCCGATATCCCGGAGAACATCCTCGGCCAGCTGGGCAACCGTGTGCAGCACGCCCTGCGCGCATACACTCCCAAGGACCAGAAGGCTGTGAAGGTGGCCGCGGAAACATTCCGCGTGAATCCCGCGTTCAACACTTATGAGACTCTGCTTGAGCTTGAGACCGGCGAAGCGCTTGTATCCCTTTTGGACGAAAAGGGTACCCCGCGCATCGTGGAGCGTGCAAAGATTCTGTTCCCGCTGAGCCAGATCGGCGCCATCTCGGAAGGGGAGCGCTCGGATGTCATTCATCGCAGCCGCCTGTTCGGCCGCTACGACCATCCCATCGACCGTGAAAGCGCGTACGAGATAATCACCAAGGCTACGGAAGAGGCCGAGGCAGAGAAGGCACGTCTGGAGGAAGAAGCTGCTGCGGAGAAAGCTGCGGCTGCAGAGGCCAAGGCTGCCGAAGCCAAGAAGAAAGAAGAGGAGAAAAAGAAGGGCAAGGGCATCGGCACCAAAGTCTTGAAGTCCGTTATCATGGCCGTTACCGGAGTTGCAGCCGCCACTGTGGCGGATTCCGTAACCGGTGCCGTCACGGGCAAGAAAACCAAATCCAAGAAATCCATGGGCGAGAAGATGGTGAAACGCGCCACAACCAGCGCCACCTCCACCCTCACCCGTTCCATCTTGGGTAAACTGCTGAAGTAGCGTGAAATGTAACTCGTTGTCTTTCAGTGTTTTATTGATTTCTAGTCCGGCTGTGCGCCGGACTAGCTTTGCATAAGTATCTCACTCAGAGCTACTTCCATTTCACGGGGTTTGTGCGCAAGCCAGAGGCGGGCAGTTTTCCTAGGCAAATCGAGGAAGGCCCTTTCACGGAGCCTCCCGCAGATTTGACTGGAGAAAACTACCTTCGGTGGTGCTTACTGTGGCCGAAGGTACGTTGACGAGCACCTTCGGCTACGTTTTGGGCCCTTTTTGTGACTGAAGGTGCATTGGCCGGCACCTTCGGCCACACCTGACCTACAGCTGGTTTATTGGCTGGCACTCAACTGGTTGACAATCAGTGAGTCCCTTGTTTATGGGTGCAATTTTTGTTGCACCCATAAACACGTATCTTGCTCATACACAAACACATGGCCGCCAGCGATTGTTTGGGGTGTAGGGGGAGTGCGGGTGTGGTTGGGAGTCGGGCGCACAGGCCGGCCCGGACTGCCGCGCCTAGCGGCTTGCCTGCTCGGGTTTCCCCGGCTTTTGGTGCCACGACAAGCGAGGCACCAAAAACCGTGAAAACCCCAAGCTATCATAGAGGCTGGCGCCACACTTGAGCGGAGTGGGGAGGTAGAATTAGGTTATTGCCTGCTCGAGAGATTAGGGACGGCATACATGTATCAGTGGGGTCTCTTGCCGTGGCTGACGCCCGAGCCCTGGAGAATACTGAAACGCAAGAAAAGAGTGTTACGTGTGTTTCGCGGCAAGTATTATTGCAAAACCCAGCAGATATTGGCCGCGAGATACACGAAACGATTCTATTGTGTCTTTCGCATCACAAATCGTGGCGACACGTGGATTACACGATACACATACTATGTGTAGAGACGGAAGTGCCACAGAGGGCCGTAGGAGGTAGGTTGGGTGTTACACATGCTATGTGTAGTGAGCCATACAGGGCGTAGAATAGGGGGTACACATGCAATGTGTAGAGGCGGAAGTGCCACAGAGGGCCGCAGGAGGCAGGTTGGGTGTTACACATGATATGTGTAGTGAGCCATACAGTGTTGTGGGAGGTGCAGGAGGGGGAGTGCAGGATGGGAATGGGAGGGGGAATGGGAGGGGGAATGGGAATGGGAATGGGAGGGGGAAGGCTACAGGCCCTGGGATTTGGCTTCGTCCCAGATGGCGTCCATTTCGGGGAGGGTCATGTCCGAGAGGAGGCGGCCTTCGCGGATGGTTTTTTCTTCGAGGTAGGTGAAGCGGCGGCGGAATTTTTCGGAGCTGCGGTTGAGGGCGGATTCGGGGTCTACGCCATAGAGGCGGGCGGCGTTGATGACGCTGAAGAGGAGGTCGCCGAATTCCATTTCCATGCGCGAGGGATCGGCCGATGAGACAGCTTCGGATACTTCGCCGCATTCTTCCTGCACTTTGTCCCAGACATCGGCGGGATTCTCCCAGTCGAAGCCGCAGCCACGGGCTTTTTCCTGCATGGAGAGTGCTTTGAGCAGGGCGGGCATCGTTTTGGGGATGCCGGACATCACGCGCTTGTTGCCGCCTTTTTCTTTGGCCTTGACCAGTTCCCAGGTATCGGCAATTTCTTTGGCGGTGGTGGCTTTACCGGCATTAGGGCCGAAGACGTGGGGGTGACGGAACTCCATTTTGTCGCACACTTTGTTGATGCTGTCGGCAATGTCGAACGCGCCTTCTTCCTGGCCCATGCGGGCGTAAAACACCAAATGGTACATGAGGTCGCCGATTTCCTTGGCGGTGCCCTGGCGGTCGCCCTCCACTATGGTGTCGCTTAACTCATATACTTCCTCTTCCGTGAGACGACGGATCGAGTCAAATGTCTGTTCCGCGTTCCAGGGGCACTGTTCACGGAGTTTGTCCATAATGTCGAGCAAACGCTCGAAAGCCTTGAGTTTTTCTTCTTTCGTGTGCATACGGCTGCAAATATAACAAATTCCCTAGAGCAGGCATAAATATTATTTGGTTTTTAGGACAGGAATTGCTAATTTTGGAAGAACTATTGACCAATCTCGATGAGATTCGTTTTTCTCTCAATGGAGGTTTTTGTATGAGAAGCAGCATACTGATATTGCTATCTATCGTTATATCAGTCTTTTGCTGCTGCAGTAGCAGGGGCCAGTCGGTCCCCCGCTATGTTTTTCACAGTCTGGAGGTGGAGTATCCAGCCTCCTTTGAAATATCGGGTGAAACACTCTCGCAGGGTGATTCCCTGGTATCATTCGTTCTCAAGTCAAAGAAGAATCCAAGTACGCGCATTGAGTTTGGAATAAACGTATTTCCTGCCGATTTCCTGTCCCGCGTTCCGGAAGAGGAACTGATGGGAGAACTGGTTGCAACCGTTTTCGACATGAAGTCCAGGCTGTTCACTTCCGGAGGAGTAATCGTGGAGAATTTCGGCGACGTTCAGGTCTCCGAGCCCGGAACGCGTCCGGAGGCATATGCCTTTGCTTTGGTAACAGATGAAGGCTCTTCATATTATTATATATTGTCTTCCATGATTGTGGGGAATTACAGTATAAACTCGGTTTCCATTTCCGGGGATCCTGCCGAAATGGAACTTCTTACGTCCGTTATGGATAATATCAAATGCAACTAACACTTCTCAATCCAATAACACTATGAAAGTAAAATCGATTAAACTGATTGCAGCAGCAGGATTAATGTGCCTGATGGCAACCTCTCTCCATGCCCAGAACAGGGGTGGCAGTGCTTACCGTAATACCAGCACTGGCAGTACGCCTCAGGTCACATACTCAACTCTCAAGGATTATTTCAACTCGACAGACTATAAGAACAAAGAGAAAATAACAGCTCTTACTGAAGTAGGTCCAGCTCTTTCCAATCTTCCTCCAGTCATCGTGAATAATGACGGGGCATTTATCGTGAAAAAGGAGCAGAGGGATATCTCCAGTAACAGTGAAGAATTTTTCGGCACTGCCCAGAATGTGATTTTCCCCGGCAACCTGATTTATGTAAACAAGTCACTGGCCGACGGAAATCCTGTTGCCTGCCGCTTCACGCCTGGTAAAGTACAGCTTACAATAGCCACGAACCTCGGCGGGCCTTCTGCCACGGTAGTTATTGAGAACTCCTATGGCAAGATTCACGATCAGATTATGACGTGGCTCAATCAGAAAGGCTCGGAAATAGACGGATCACTGGATATGAACGGTGAGATTAAGTATTACAACAGCTCATACCAGATGGCCGTAGACCTTAAAGTGAGCGTTGATTATCTCCAGACCCACGCACACGTGAATATGAATACGACTAAAAACGAAATCAAGATTGTGTCCGTGGAAAACTTGTCACAGAAGTTTTATGATGTTTTGGCCGATCCTGTGGACAATGATTACCTCTCACTTTTCGGCCCGAATGTCACGCCGGCTGAGGTGAAGGAGGGTGTAGATGAGAATGGACCCATCGGCTTTATTACACGTGTGGCCTATGGCCGCAGGGCATATCGTTTCCGTGAGTATACCCAGAACGATTTCACTCTCACCGGTGACGAGCAGGTTAAGTATTCCGGTTCCGCAAAAGTTGACGTCTCATCGACTCAGAACGTTACATCATCCGAAAAGTGCAGCAGATTCTGGGGATTTGTACAGGGCGGTTACCAGGGCGACAAGGAAATATTCAATGAAACCGAGGCTACGGACAAGCCCTCATCCCAGTTCATGACGGCCCTTACAAAGCAGACAAGGGTTTCCGGCACGAATCCCGGCGTTGTCATTAACTACACCGTTAACTTCCTCAGGAACAATTATCCGGTAATGAAACAGTCTACCGGTCAGTATTGGGAGACATCATACATCGCATGCCCTAAGCATATTACTATCGAGATGCATAAAGATGCTTCCCAGGTTGGAGGGTCTACTATCGCATACAAAATCAATTACAAGGTTATCCACGTGGAGAGAGATAATGAAGGAAATGTCACACGCTGGGAAATATGGGATGCTCCCAGAACGAATGGCGCAAAGGACGCTGCCCGTGGCTATGTGGATTTTATACAGCACAAGTTCTCCATGGGCGAGGAGCGAAAGACAAGGACTATTCCCACAAGCGACTGCCCCGACAGAGAAAACTGCTACATTTATGGAGACCTGTTTTTCCAGCTTAAGGGCAACCATGCCAGCGGAGCCAGCTGGACCACATGGGAGGATGGTTGGATACCTCTCTCATGCATCCCGGTCGAGACCGCCGGTCCTATTGCCCGCATATATATTGCCGGCAGCAACTATGGAGCCAAGAATCCTTACATCCATTCAAAGTCCACCGGTAAGAAAAAAAAGTAGAATACTGAATTGAATTGCTTTAGCCCTCCGGTACGAGCCCCGTACCGGGGGCTTTTTGTCATACGGAAAAAAATGCGTATCTTTGCGCCCTTAAAAGGATTAGTATGGCAGACAATACGCTCCTGGAGAAGGTTTTAAGCCTTCAGGACAAATACAAACAGCTGGAAGCATCGCTCGCGGACCCGGAGGTTATCGCGGACATGAAGAAGTTCGTGCAGCTGAACAAGGACTACAAGCAGCTGCAGCCCATTATCCGGGCCGGTCTGGAGTACAAGCGCATGATCGACGAGTACAACCAGGCCAAGGACATCCTCATGAACGAGAAGGACGAGGATCTCAAGGACATGGCCCGTGAGGAGATTGCCGATATCGAACCGCGTCTTCCGGAGATGGAGCAGAACATCAAGCTCCTGCTTATCCCGGCCGATCCCGACGACGGCAAGAACGCCATGGTTGAAATCCGCGGCGGCACCGGCGGCGACGAGGCGGCGATTTTCGCCGGAGACCTGTTCCGCATGTACCAGCACTTTGCAGAGCAGAAAGGCTGGAAACTGGAAATCAGCGACCAGGCTCCCGGCACTTCCGGAGGTTTCAAGCAGATTGTGTTCAAACTTTCTTCCACCACCGACGGAGTATACGGCGTGATGAAATACGAATCGGGGGTTCATCGCGTGCAGCGTGTTCCCCAGACGGAAACCCAGGGCCGCATCCAGACATCGGCCGCATCGGTGGCGGTGTTCCCGGAGGCCGGCGAATTCGACATCGAACTCAATCCCAACGATATACGCAAAGACCTGTTCTGCGCATCGGGTCCCGGCGGACAGGGCGTGAACACCACCTATTCGGCGGTCCGTCTCACCCATATCCCCACCGGAATCGTGGTCCAGTGCCAGGAGGAGCGTTCGCAGCTCAAGAACCTGGACAGGGCAATGGAAGAGCTCCGCTCACGCGTATATAATATGGAGCACCAGAAGTATCTGGACAGCATTGCGGCAAAGCGCAAGACCATGGTTTCCACTGGCGACCGCAGCGCCAAGATTCGCACATACAACTATCCCCAGGGCCGCGTGACCGACCATCGCATCGGCTGGAGCATGTACAACCTGCCCGTCTTCATGGACGGCGACATCCAGGAGTGCATCGACCAGTTGCAGATTGCCGAAAACGCGGAGCGGCTCAAAGAAGCAGGAGAATAAGACATGGCACGCAAAGACGAAGGACTGAAGAATCTCGGACGTAAGGTCCAGTACAGCCAGGATTATGACCCGGCCGTTCTGGAAACCTTTGTGAACAAGCATCGGGACAATGACTACTGGGTGCGCTTCAACTGCCCGGAATTCACCACCCTGTGCCCCATCACGGGCCAGCCGGACTTCGCGGAAATCCGCATCAGCTACGTTCCGGACGTGAAAATGGTGGAGTCCAAGAGTCTTAAGCTGTACCTCTTCAGTTTCCGCAACCACGGAGATTTCCACGAGGACTGCGTGAATACAATAATGAAGGACCTCATCAAACTGATGGATCCCAAATATATCGAAGTAACGGGGCTGTTTACACCCCGCGGCGGCATCTCCATCTATCCGTACGCCAATTACGGCCGTCCGGGCACCAAATGGGAAGCCCTTGCCGAAAAGCGCTTCGAAACTCATGAATGATATGGAACCTAAACGAGTAGTTATTACCGGGATGGGAATTATCTCATCCGTTGGAAAAGACCTTAATACTTACTGGTCTAACCTTAAGGCCGGTGTTAACGGAATCGCCCATGTGGAAGAGTTCAAGGACGTGAACGTTACCATCGCCGGAAAGGTGAAGGACTTCGACGCGGAGTCCTACGGCATGGAGAAGGCTTTCGTGCGCAAGCAGGACAACTTCGTGCTGTTCGCAATCGCTGCGGCCAAGGAGGCTGTGGAGATGTCCGGCCTGCGTTCGGAAGGCGATGACGCCAATATCGACCCCTTCCGCCTTGGCGTGTATGTGGGCTCCGGCATCGGCGGATTCGAAATCCAGTACCGCGAGACCGTGAAGATGATCGAGGAGCCGTCGGGCCGATGGATTTCCCCGCTCTTCATCCCCACGATGATCTCCAATATCGCCGCAGGCCATGTGGCAATCCGCAACAATGCCAAAGGCCCCTGCCTTGACATTGTAACGGCATGCGCAACATCGTCGCACTGCATCGGAGAGGCATTCAGGGCAATCCGTCACGGTTATGCCGATGCCATCATCGCGGGCGGCACAGAGCACGCCTCGATTCCCCTCGGTGTGGCCGGCTTTGCAAACGCAAAGGCGCTCTCACCCTCCACCGATCCTGATTACGCATCCCTGCCTTTCAACGCGAACCGTCAGGGCTTCGTGATCGGCGACGGCGCCGGTGTGCTTGTGCTTGAATCCCTGGACCACGCCCTGGCGCGCGGTGCCAACATCCTTGCGGAAATGGTGGGCTACGGCAACACCTGCGATGCTTATCACGCAACCGCACCGCGCCCGGATGGCACCACACAGGCCCGCGCCATCGAACTTGCCCTTCAGGAGGCAGGCTTCGATCCCGCAAAGGACGAACTTTACATCAACGCCCACGGAACAGGCACAAGGCTCAACGACGCTGCTGAAACCCTGGCCTACAAGATTGCCCTGGGAGATTTTGCATACAAGGCACACATCTCATCCACCAAGAGCATGACCGGCCATATGTTCGGTGCGGCAGGCACCGCCGAGGCCATTGCAACCGTCATGGCCCTGCGTGAGGGTATCTGCCCTCCCACTATCCATCTGGATACGCCGGACCCGGAGTGCGATCTGGATTACACTCCCAACGTGGCCGTTAAGGCGCCTATTACACTTGGTATTTCCGATTCCCTGGGATTCGGCGGACACGACGCCTGCGTGGCGTTCCGCAAATACGAGGGCTAACGGCGGCGTTTCCTTCTGGAATCACGGATGCGCGTAGCCGCTTCCACCATCAGTTGATCCTGGTAGCAACCCCTTGCTGCCAGGATATTTGATATGCAGATTACAAGGGGGAAGATAACGGTCCATTTGAACACCACGCCCTGCATCGAGAAGTACAGGAATGCGAGCCATCCCTGCGCTCCAAGGGCTACGAGTGCCGACAGGGTGGCAAGCCTCATCTGCAGGATGCGCACCTTGAACGCGATCAGCGCCACGAAAATCATAAGGGCGATGATTATCAGCAGAATCGCGAACCAGGGGCTCTGGAGGGAGGTGTAGCGAACTGCCTCACCGCCGTCTGCCGTTACATAGGCCGTTCCGAAAAGGAGCACTGCGATGAGCGCTGCCGATATTGCAAGATATAATGTCTGGATTCTCTGCCACATGGTGAAATAATTTTTGCAAATATAGGAAAAGTGCTCCAAATATGCTATATTTGTTAGTTCACAATAAAACTGAAACAATTATGAGAATTCCCGAATCTGAACTCATCATCAACGGCGACGGATCCGTTTTCCACATCCATCTGAAACCGGAAGAACTTGCCGACAACGTGATACTCGTGGGCGATCCCGGCAGGGTAGACATGGTGGCGGAATATCTTACCGACATCGAATTCCGCCATGCCTCCAGGGAATTCGTCTCGGTAACGGGAAAACGCGGCGGGAAGCGCATCACGGTGCTTTCCCACGGCATCGGCCCGGACAATATCGACATAGTAATGACGGAACTGGACGCCCTGGCGAACGTGGACTTCTCAACCCGCGAGGTGAAGCCGGAGCACAAGGCCCTGAATATCCTCCGCATCGGCACATCGGGCGCCCTGCATGCCGATATTCCCCTGGGTTCATATATCCTCTCCCACATCTCCGTGGGCTTCGACGGGGTTATGAACTGGTACGGGAACCGCGAAAAGGTTACCATCCCCCAGGTGGAGGCCGATTTCAAGAAGCATATGGACTGGAATCCCAATCTCCCTTCGCCCTATTTCGTAAAGGCCAGCCCCAAGATGATCAATCTCCTCAAGGACGTGACCGTTAAGGGCGTAACCATATCGGCACCCGGCTTCTACGGCCCTCAGGGCAGGGTAGTGCGCATGCCTCTGGCAATGCCCGATATGCTGGAAAGGATTGAATCCTTCCGCTTCAGCACCGATGACGACAATTACCGCATCACCAATTTCGAGATGGAGAGTTCCCCTCTGGCGGGCTTCGCCGCACAGCTCGGGCATAATGCGGTAACCGTGTGCTGCGCCATTGCAAACCGCTATCTGCAGAGCTCCAATCCCGACTATAAACCCGCAATCCGCAAACTCGTGGAACTGTGTGTCGACCGCATCTCCACTCTCTAACCTGCAATTGAAATGCAACTTCAAGTATCAGAAGAACTTAACGGAATCATCAAATACTCCCGCGAGGAGGCAATGCGCACCGGCAGCTACGGCATCGGCCCGGACCATCTCCTGCTGGGAATCATCCGTCACGAAGATAACTGTGCGTTCAAGGCCATCCAGGCCCTCGGCGTGGAGCCTTCAAACCTGAAGGCCTACATCGACTCCCGCATCCAGACGGGGGAGAGCATTCCGTACGAACAGATAGACAACATCAACTTCTCCCGCCAGGCGCAGAACGTCCTGAGCATCACCGTGATGGAAGCATCCAGGATGAAGAGCGAGGCCGCCGGCCCGCAGCACCTGATGCTGGCCCTGTGCCGCACCACAGACAGCTACGGCCAGGTTTTCCTCCGCGCCAACGGCGTGGATTACGGCCGCATGCTGGCGTATTTCGAGGAAGAAGGCCTGCTCCGTCCCGCACAGGAGGAAGATGATGACGATGACGAAGAACAGCCCGCAGAAGGCCTTATGGAGGCCGCGCAGGAAGACTCCCTGGATATCGAGGAATTCGCATACGACATCACCCGAGCCGCCCGTGAGGGCAAGCTGGACCCGGTGGTGGGCCGCGAAATGGAGATAGAAAGGGTTATCGAGATACTTGGCCGACGCAAGAAGAACAATCCCATGCTGCTGGGCGAACCGGGCGTGGGCAAATCGGCAATTATCGAGGGTATCGCACTCAAGATTGCCTCGGGGAACATTTCTCCGGTGGTTGCCAAGAAACGCATCCTGTCGCTGGACATCGCTTCCGTGGTGGCCGGCACCAAGTACAGGGGCGATTTTGAAAAGCGTATCAAGACCATCCTGGATGAGGCAAAGTCCAATCCGGACATTGTGCTGTTCATCGACGAGATCCACACTATCGTGGGAGCAGGCGGAGCGGCCGGCAGCCTGGATGCGGCCAACATGCTCAAGCCCGCCCTTGCCCGTGGAGAGATCCAGTGCATCGGCGCAACCACGATGGACGAATTCACCAAGATCGTGGAGAAGGACGGCGCGCTTGACCGCCGCTTCCAGAGGGTTATGATTGAGCCCACCAGCGTGAGCCAGTCAATCGAGATCCTCAAGAGCCTTCAGCCCCACTACGAGGCATTCCATCATGTAACATATACTCCGGAGGCCATAGAGGCCGCAGTGCGCCTTACAAACCGCTATGTGGCGGACCGTTCACTCCCGGACAAGGCCATCGACGCAATCGACGAGGCCGGTTCCATGGTAAGGCTCCAGATAACCGGAGTGCAGAGTTCTTCTTCCGTTGTGACCGATGAGGACATCGCAACCGTTATCTCAAAGATGACGGGCATTCCCGTGAACAAGGTCGCGGAGTCGGAAGGCCACAGGCTGGTGAAGATGAAACGCCGCCTGGAAGGCCGCATCATCGGCCAGGACCAGGCCGTGGAAACCGTGTGCAGGGCTATCCAGAGGGGCCGAGCAGGTCTCAAGGACCCGCACAGGCCCATCGGCACTTTCCTCTTCCTTGGTCCTTCCGGCGTTGGTAAGACGCGCCTTGCACGCTCCCTGGCGGAGTATCTCTTCGACACGGAGGACAATATAGTCCGCATCGACATGAGTGAATACATGGAGAAGCACAGCGTCTCCAGGCTCATCGGCGCGCCTCCGGGATACGTTGGTTACGAAGAGGGCGGCCAGCTAAGCGAAAGGGTTCGCCGCAAGCCGTACTGCGTGGTCCTGCTTGACGAAATCGAGAAGGCACATCCGGACATCTTCAACCTGCTGCTGCAGGTGATGGACGAAGGCCGCCTCACGGACTCCAACGGCCGCACGGTTGACTTCAAGAACACCATCGTCATCATGACTTCCAACGTGGGCAGCCGCGAAGTGGCGGAATTCGGCCCCGGAATCGGCTTTGCAACCGCCGGCAAGGACATGGTCGCGGACAGGCAGGCCATCATCGACAAAGCCGTGCGCAAGGCATTCCCGCCGGAGTTCATCAACCGTATCGACGAAATAGTGTACTTCCGTTCGCTCAACCGCCAGGACATCGAATCCATCATCGACATAGAGCTCCGCGACGTGAGAATCCGCGCCCTGGAGTCCGGCTACAGGCTCACCATAACCCCTGCCGCCAAGCGCTTTGTTGCCGATGCCGGATATGATCCCGCCTACGGTGCACGTCCGCTCAAGAGGGCCGTTACCAGGTATATCGAGGATCCCGTGTCGGAATTCATCATCACGGAAAGGATCAAGGCGGCCAAGGAAGGCGTGGAAGAGACTGTGAAAACGCTGAAGATCGGCCTGGAGAAGGACAAGATCGTGGTAAGTCTCAAATAGTGGTATCCTTTTTGCTTGGAGATGCGCGCTATGCGAAAATTACTCACACTCATTGCGGCGCTGGCAGTTGCAGCGGCCGCATCGGCACAGACGGTTGAAGGATCGTTTGTCCAGACCAAGACAATCAAGGCATCGGGACGTTCTTTCGTGAGCAAGGGAAATCTTACTTACACGGCCCCCGACCAGCTGTCCATGATATTCTCGGACCCTGACGGCGACTATCTCATCATCGACGGACCTTTCCTCCGCTCGGACCTGAACGGAACGGCGATGGATATCGACACTTCCCGCAATACCCAGATGCGCAACCTGAAGAACACTCTTCTGAACTGCATCGCCGGAAACGTGGAAAAAGTGGCGGCCGACAATGACGCAGACCTTGTTTCCAAGCCCAAATCCGGCGGCGGACGCACGGTCACGCTCACTGCCAGGAAGACGGCTGCAAGGGGCTATTCCCGCATCGTAATCGAGTACAGGCCCGACGGGCTCATGACCTACATGCTCCTGGAAGAATTCGGCGGAGTGTCCACCGAAATGAAGATTTCGAACATTAAGAAACACTAGCGGGCGGACCAAGCCTGAATATGCTTGAAAAAGGGAAAAGTTTGTGGCTTTTCCCTTTCTTTTTTACGTTATTTTTCTTAACTTTGTATGCTTATGGCATACAATGGATTTTAGTTGAAAATATGGATAATAACGAAGAGAAAAACTTTATTGCGGAAGAGCAGCCGACGGGCCTCATTCAGCCTGTAGAGATAGATCACGAAATGCGCTCGGCCTACATCGACTACTCCATGTCGGTGATAGTGTCACGTGCCCTTCCGGATGCCCGCGACGGCCTTAAACCCGTTCAGCGCCGCGTCCTGTTCGGCATGAACGAAATGGGCGTGCGTTTCGGCGGGCAAACCAAGAAGAGCGCCCGTATCGTGGGTGATGTCATGGGTAAGTACCACCCCCACGGAGACTCCAGCGTTTATGACGCCATGGTGCGTCTGGGCCAGTGGTGGAACCAGCGTTATCCGCTCGTATGGGGCCAGGGTAACTTCGGCTCCATGGACGGAGACTCCCCGGCGGCCATGCGTTATACTGAGGCAAAGCTGGAGAAGATGTCGGAGGATGTCCTGGCCGATATGGACAAGGACACCGTGAACATGACGCTCAACTTCGACGATACCCTGGAGGAGCCCACCGTGCTCCCCACCAAGGCGCCCCTGCTGCTGCTCAACGGCGCGGCCGGCATCGCCGTGGGTATGGCCACAAACATGGCTCCCCACAACCTGAGCGAATGCTGCGACGCAATCTGCGCATACATCGACAACCCGGAAATCACCACGGACGAACTGATGCAGTACATCAAGGGCCCGGATTTCCCCACCGGCGGCATCGTAATGGGCCGCAGCGGCATCAAGGAAGCATATGAAACCGGCCGCGGCAGGGTGGTGATCCGTTCCAAGACGGAAATCGAGGTCGATGAAAAGGGCCGCGAAACCATCGTCGTCACGGAAATCCCGTACATGGTGAACAAGAGGGAGATGATCGAGAAGATTGCCCAGATGGCGGAAGACAAGAAGATCGAGGGCATCTCCTACATCAACGACGAAAGCTCCCGCGAAGGTATCCGCGTGGTCATCAGGCTCAAGCAGGGCGTCAACTCCGGCGTGGTGCTCAACACCCTGTTCAAGTACACTCCGCTGCAGAGTTCCTTCTCGTTCAATAACGTCGCCCTCGTGAAGGGCCGTCCCCGCACCCTCAGCCTCAAGGAAATCCTCCAGTGCTTTGTGGAGTTCCGTCACGAGGTGGTTGTGCGCCGCACCAAATTCGAACTGGACAAAGCCCAGAAGAGGGCCCACATCCTGGAAGGCCTGCTCAAGGCCATGGACCTCATCGACGAGATCGTCCACATCATCCGTTACGAATCCAAGAGCATCGACGAAGCAAAGCAGATGCTTGTGGACAGATATCAGTTCACAGACGTCCAGGCCGCAGCAATCGTGGAAATGAGGCTCCGTCAGCTGGTAAGCCTGGAAAGGGAGAAGCTCCAGTCGGAATACGACGAACTCATGAAGTTCATCGACCGCTGCAACCAGATCCTCGCATCCGTGGAGGAGCAGCTCGCAGTTGTGAAAGCGGAAACCATGGACCTCAAGGCCCGCTACGGCGACGCCCGCCGCACGGAAATCACCTTCTCGGAAGACGAATTCAACCCCGAAGACTTCTATTCCGACGAAGACCAGGTTATCACAATCTCCCACCTGGGATACATCAAGCGCACTCCTCTTACGGAATTCCGCACGCAGAACCGCGGCGGCACCGGCATGAAGGGCAGCGCCACCAGGGACGAAGACTTCATCGAGCACATCTACATCGCCAACAACCACTCCACGCTGCTCCTGTTTACCCAGAAGGGCCGCTGCTACTGGCTCAAGGTGTATGAGATTCCGGAAGGCAACCGCGCCTCGAAGGGCCGCGCCATCCAGAACATCCTCATGATTGAGCCGGACGACAAGGTGAAGGCCTATGTGAACGTGAAGTCCCTCAAGGACGAAGACTTCATCAAGAACAATTATATAATGATGGTAACCCGCCAGGGTATCGTGAAGAAGACATCGGTGGAAGCCTACTCGCATGTGCGCACCATCGGCGTGAATGCAATCAACATCCGCGAAGACGACGAACTGCTGGAAGCCATCCTCACGAACGGCAACTGCAAGATCATGATTGCAGCCAACGGAGGCCGCTGCGTGCACTTCGACGAGTCGGAGGCAAGGCCCCTTGGAAGAACCTCCATGGGCGTGCGTGGCATCAATCTTGATGAAGGAGACTCCGTGATAGGTGTCGTGAGCCGGGATCCGGATGCGGAAGACGCCGCTTCGAGGCAGGTCCTCGTGGTGTCGGAAAACGGCTTCGGAAAGCGCTCAGACCCTATGGAATACCGGCAGACAGCCCGTGGCGCCAAGGGCGTTAAGACATTGAACATCACGGAGAAGACCGGCAAGCTCGTTGCAATAAAGAATGTCACCGACCAGGACGATCTTATGATCATATGCCGGAGCGGCCTGACAATCCGGATGCCCGTTGCCACCATACGCGTGGCCGGACGTGCTACCCAGGGCGTCAAACTCATCAACATCAAGGAGGGCGACGCAATAGCAGCGGTATCAGTGGTGAACCATACGGAAGAAGAAGTTTCCGAAGAAGGGCAGGTCACTGAAACCCCGCAGGAGAATATTGAACAATAACATTAATACTTAAGATCATGAAAAAGTTTATCCTTTCCCTTGCAGTTGTGCTCGCAGCAGTATTCTCTGCAAGTGCACAGGTTAAAAGCGACGCCGCTATCCTGAAGGCCATCGAGAAAGCCAAGGCCGCAGCGGAGAACCCCAAGAAAGCGGAGAAACCCGCCACATGGCTTGCTCTTGCCAAGGCTTACATGGCCGCATACGACAACCCCACCGCCAATGTCATCTTCGGCATCGGCGAGCAGGAGCTCCTTCTGGCCATGGGTAACGACAAGCCCCTCTCCGAGGAATATGTAGTGCTTGGCGACACCCAGTACAAGAAGAAGGTATTCGAGCGCAAGAACATCTATTTCGATCCCGCAACCGGCGGAATCGCCTTTATCGAGGTAACAAAGCCTTCCTATGACGGTGACGCCCTCCTGGAGGCCTACAATGCCTATGTAAAGGCCAATGAACTTGATGCAAAGCACAAGAAAGCCAAGGATATCGCAGCCGCTCTCAAGCGTATCGCGGACCACTATTATCAGGATGCCATCACGGCTTATTCCCTGGGCAACTCCGCCAAGGCTTCCGGCCTGTTCGAAATGGCCGCCAAGGTCAGTGCCACAGAGCCTTGCGCTGAGGTCATCAGCGAGGCTTTCTACAATGCAGCCCTCACCGCACAGGGAGCCGGCAATCTTGACAAAGCCGTCGAGCTTTACAATCTGTCCATGGAGAAAGGCTATTCCGCAGAAGGCAACGCCTATTCAAATCTCTCCACCATTTATCTGGAGAAGGCCGATACCCTTGCCGCACGCAAGAGCCTGGAAGACGGCTTCGATGCATTCCCGGACAATGAGTCTATTCTCACTTCCCTCATCAACCTGTATCTGCAGATCAACGAAGATCCCCGCCTCATCCTTGACAGGCTGGAGATTGCAAAGACCAAACTCCCGGACAATACCTCTCTCTACAACGTACAGGGCAACCTTCTCCGCAAGGTTGGTGAGTTCGATGCAGCCCTCGAGGCATACCGCACCGTTCTCAAGATAGATCCCAAGGATCCTACCGGACTGTTCAGCGAAGGTATCGCATGGGTACAGAAGGCATCCGATATCCAGGAAGCGGCCAACGCCCTTCCCAACAACGAGTATCGTAAGTACGATGCCATGATGGAAGAGATGCGCGGTGTTTACAAGACCGGCCTCAAGCCCTTCGAGGACGCTTATGAACTCGCAAAGGACCAGCCTCAGTACGACAAGGTGGCCCGTTACAGCGCAGAGTACCTCAAGCAGATGTACTTCTTCCTGCGTAACGAGGGTCCCGAATTCATGGAAGGATACAAGAAATACGAGGCAATCCTGGCCCAGTAAGATTTAATCCTGATTCTCAGAAGAGCCTTCGTCCGCCTTGCGGTCGAAGGCTTTTACTATTTTGGTGACCAGGGGATGGCGCACGATGTCCTTGCTGGTAAAGCGGATTGTGGCTATGCCCTTGATATGCTCCAGAAGACTTATGCCGTAGAGCAGGCCGGAATCCTCCCTGCGGGGAAGGTCTATCTGTGTGGCGTCGCCTGTTACGATGAACTTGGCGCTTGTGCCCATACGGGTGAGGAACATCTTGAGCTGCGTGACGTTGGTGTTCTGGGCTTCGTCCAGAATGACGCAGGCGCGGTCCAGCGTGCGGCCTCTCATGTATGCGAGCGGAGCAATCTGGATGATGCCTTCCGCCATGAATTCCTGCAGTTTGCGTGAGGGAATCATGTCTTCCAGGGCATCGTAGAGGGGCTGGAGATACGGATCCAGCTTCTCCTTGAGATCGCCGGGAAGGAAGCCAAGGCGTTCGCCGGCTTCTACTGCGGGGCGGGTGAGGATGATGCGCTTGATTTCGCGGTTTTTGAGGGCGCGCACGGCAAGGGCTATGGCGATGTAGGTCTTACCTGTACCTGCAGGGCCGATTGCAAAGACAAGGTCGTTGTCGAAATAGGCCTTCACCATTTCCTCCTGGGTGTGGTTGCGGGCCTTGATGGGCCTGCCGTCGGTGCCGTGGACTATTACCGCATCGCCGCTGAGGCGGAA
>JAGAAY010000051.1 GCA_017615065.1 Bacteroidales bacterium
CGGGCCACGGTCGCGGCCACCACGGTCGCCATCGCGACGTTCGGGACGGCCTTCACGGCGGTCACCTTCACGGCGAGGGCCGCGCTCGCGGGGCTTGGGCTCCACGTAGCCTTCCGGCTTCTCGGTGAGAGCGCGCATGGAAAGGCGCATCTTGCCGGTCTTGGCATCGATCTCGAGAAGCTTCACGTCAACTTCCTGTCCAACCTTCAGAACGTCTTCCACCTTATCGGTCTTTGTCCATGCGATCTCGCTCACATGGAGCAGGCCTTCCTTACCGGGGAGGATTTCCACGAAGGCGCCGAACTCCAGGATGGAAACCACCTTTCCGTGGTACACCTGGCCGGCCTCGGGAACTGCGCAGATACCCTTGATGCGCTCCAGAGTGGCATCCATGGCAGCCTTGTCGGTGCCGAAGATATCCACAACGCCCTTGGTGGTGCCGTCGCCGTTGTCCACTTCCTCGATGGTGATGGTGGTGCCGAACTCCTTCTGCATGCCCTGGATGGTTTCGCCACCCTTGCCGATGACTGCGCCGATGAACTCGGAAGCAATCTCGATCTGGACCATGCGGGGAACGAAGGGCTTGTAGTCCTCACGGGGCTCGGAGATGGTCTTGAGCATCTCGCCCATGATGTGGATACGGCCCTGGCGTGCCTGCTCGAGGGCTTTCTCAAGAACCTCGTAGCTCAGGCCGTCGACCTTGATATCCATCTGGGTTGCAGTGATACCGTCCTTGGTGCCGGTTACCTTGAAGTCCATGTCGCCGAGGTGGTCTTCATCGCCGAGGATATCGGTGAGGATTGCATAACGTTCGTTGGGACGTTCTGCATCAGTGATAAGGCCCATTGCAACACCTGCGACGGGCTTCTTGATCTTGACGCCGGCGTCCATGAGTGCAAGGCAGCCGCCGCACACAGAAGCCATAGACGATGAGCCGTTGGACTCGAGGATATCGGAAACTACGCGCACTGCGTAAGGGAACTCGGGTGCTGTGGGCACAACGGGCTTGAGAGCGCGCATTGCAAGATTGCCATGGCCGATTTCACGGCGTCCGGTGCTGCGCTGAGGCTTGGCCTCGCCAGTTGCGAACGGAGGGAAGTTGTAGTGCAGGACAAACTGCTGATCCTCCTGGATGAGCACCTCGTCCATTTCCTTCATATCCAGCTTGGTGCCCAGGGTAACCGTTGCCAGAGACTGGGTTTCACCACGGGTGAAGATGGCGCTGCCGTGAGCGCAGGGCAGATAATCGGTTTCGCACCAGATGGGGCGAACTTCGTCGGTGCGGCGGCCGTCAAGACGCTTGCCTTCGTCAAGGACGAGGTTGCGCATTGCTTCCTTCTCCACATCGTGATAGTAACGGGCCACCATCGCGGCCTTCTCTTCCTGCTCCTCCTCCGGGAGGGTTGCAAGGAACTCGGCCTGAATGGCCTCGAAACCGTCTTCCCTTTCGTGTTTGGGCTTGGCGCTGCCGGCCAGTGCATAGCACTTGTCATAGCAGAACTCGCGAACGGCGGCCTTGAGGGCCTCGTCTTCCTCGTCGTGAGGATACTCGCGCTTGGGACCGTCGGTTCCCAGCTCGTGCATGAGCTCCTTCTGCACGCGGCAGTGCTTCTTGATTTCTTCGTGTGCGAACTTGATGGCCTCAAGCATGTCGTGCTCGGACACCTCGTTCATTTCGCCTTCCACCATCATGATATTCTCTTCGGTGGCTGCTACCATAAGGTCCAGATCGGCCTTCTTGCCGGCCTCGAAGCCGGGATTGATTACGAACTCACCGTCGATGCGGGCCACGCGGACCTCAGACACAGGGCCTCCGAAAGGAAGGTCGCTGGTTGCAAGGGCGGCCGATGCTGCCAGTCCTGCGAGGGCGTCCGGCTGGACATCCTTCTCCGCGGAAATGAGCATCACGTTCACAAAAACTTCCAGGTGGAAATCATCCGGCCACAGGGGACGGATAGGGCGGTCCACCAGGCGGGCGATGAGAACCTCGTAGTCAGAGGGACGGCTCTCCCTCTTGAGGAAGCCTCCGGGGAAACGCCCGGCGGCGTAATACTTCTCGCGATAATCTACTGTGAGGGGCATGAAATCGGTTCCCTCTTTCACTTCTTTTGCGCAGGTTACGGTTGCAAGGAGCATTGTGCCTCCCATCTTGACAACTGCGCTGCCGGCGGCCTGTTTGGCCAGTTTGCCGGTCTCAATTTCGATCACCCTGCCGTCAGGCAATGTGATGGTCTTTTTGATAATGTTCATCTGTTACGTCTTTCGTCTATATCGTAGTACCCGGACCGTCCGGGCCTCGTTTTTCTTTTGAAAAAGGGGGCAGGATGCCTTGCATCCGCGCCCCCCTTGTTTCCTATTTTTTGCTTATCGGCGGAGACCAAGCTCCTTGACGATAGCCCTGTATCTCTCGATGTCCACCTTCTGAAGGTAGTTCAGAAGCTGACGACGTTTGCTCACGAGACGGAGAAGAGAGCGACGGGTAGAAACGTCTTTCTTGTTCTTCTTCACATGCTCTGTGAGGTGAGCGATACGGTAGGAAAATAAAGCGACCTGACTCTCCGGTGAGCCGGTGTCCTTATTGGACTTCCCGTACTTCGCGAAAATCTCCTGCTTTTTCTCTGGCTGTAAATATTCTGCCATTGTGCAATAGAGTTAAATTTGTTAAGGCTTGCGGGACCCTCCCGCAAAAAAGCCTGCAAATTTAGTCAAATTTTGCGAGAAAACAAATCTATCTTATTCAAGATAGTAGGGATTCGTCCAATAGGTGTTGATTTCCTTCTTTTTATCGAGGAGATGGAGGTATCTTCCGCCATAAAGGAGAGTGGGCGAATTTGCCCTGTCATAGTCCTCTTCCCCGGGAATGAGGCTGTTGTAATGAACCTTGCCGATGCAGTGGATAAACCGCCCCTCGCCGATATAGAAGCCCACATGGCGAACCCGGCCGGTTTCCTTTACTCCGAAATACAGAAGGTCTCCGGGTTCCAGTTTGCCGATGCCGCCGGAAACATCCACCCGCTGCGTCACTTCCGCCTGCTGATAGGCGTCACGTGGCATGATGATGCCGTGAAGGGCAAGGACAGTGCGCACATATCCGCTGCAGTCGAAGCCCTTGGGCGACGTGCCGCCCCAGAGGTAAGGGAAGCCCACCATCGACATAGCCGTTTCCAGGATTGCATCCGCGTCCTGACGCAGATTCTCCCGATACTCGTCGTCCGGGACTGCATCGGCCCTGGAAATATAGCCTTCGCGCCCACCCGGGAAACGGACATGGAGATAGCCCTTCTCCTCTCCCAGGAGCCAGAGGCGGTCTCCGCCCACTACGTCCGATACGGTGTCTCCCCTCTCGTCAGGATGCGAGCGCACGATGGCGAAAAGCGACGTTACCATGGCTTTGGGGGCCGCATTCCACTGGTGGTACTGCTCCTTTGTCATGCGGGCGATGCCGTCCCTGTGGACATATCCGGTATAACCGTCCGGGGTTTGGATCTGGGGCCAGCCCTTCTCCGCGCCAAGCACGTGGACGGGGGTTCCAAGCAAAGCCTGGGAAATAAGTTCCGCCGAATATGTGGGATTCTTGCGTATGTTACATACGGAAAGGTCTACTACGCCGTACTCAACTGCAAAAGCCTGGAGAGACAGTGCCAGCGAGGCCAAAATGGTTATCAATCGTTTCATACAGTACAAATATAAGCATAATATTTGCATTTGACGGGAATAAAGTGTTTATTTGTACTGTTAAAACCACAGAATTATGAAAAGAGTTTTAATAACAATCGCATGCATGATGCTGTCAGTGGCAGCATTTGCACAGTTCAACGACACTGAATTCACCGGCATTCTGGAGCGCCACAACGGCGGCATGAGGATGGACGGGACAGACCTTACACCCGATGAAATGGCCGTTATCCTTGCCGATGTAAACGGCGTGGACCGTACCGCAGACTGGTATAAATATAAAGGAAAGCGCGCCCTTGGCGAAGGCCTCATCATCGGCGGTTCCGCAACCGCAGCGGCCGGTGCCGTAGTATTTGTCGGAACCGGCGTCGTGTGGGTTCTCTGTGCGGCTCTTGGCGGCGGCTTGGCCGGCGCACTTGGCGGAGACGGCCAGGAAGCAGTGGATGACATCAGCAAACAGTTCGAGCCATGGTTCATCGGCAGCGGTGCATTGACCATAGCCGGTGCAGGCGCCGCTATCGCCGGCATTCCCATCCTGGTGAAGAACAACAAGAGGCTGAACGGCATCGTAAACGAATGGAACGAGGTTAACGCCCCCAAGACCGAAGAAGTCTCCCTCAACTTCGGTGCAGCGCCCTCCGGCGTAGGCTTCACGCTGAATTTCTAGAAGAATTATTTGCAAAATAGAAAGTTTCTCTCTATTTTTGCAGTCCCTTTTGGGAGACAGGGGCGTAGCTCAGCTGGTTTAGAGCGCTTCAGTCACATTGAAGAGGTCATCGGTTCGAATCCGATCGTCCCTACAAAAAATTGAGAGCCAATCACTTGGCTCTCAATTTTTGTATTAATTCATCGACAACAGGTCGTCCATTATCTCGCGGTTGTTGGCGAGGCGGGGAACCTTGTGCTGGCCGCCCAGTTTGCCGTGCTTCTGGAGCCAGTCGTTGAACAGGCCCTTGCGGGCGGGCACCAGTTCCAGGTGCGACAGGACGATGTCCTCGAAACGCTTGGCGTCATAATCCGAATTGAGGGAACGCAGGGCCGTATCCAGTTCCATGGTGAACTTCTCCATCGAATCCGGTTCGTGGGCGAATTCCACAAGCCACTGGTGGCGGGCCTTGCCGTGCTCATCCATATAAACCGGCGCAGCGGTATACTCGCGAACCTTCGCTCCGGTGGCCTTGCAGGCAATGTCGATACCCTTCTCCGCGTTCTCCACGATGAGTTCCTCGCCATAGGCGTTGATGAACTGGCGGGTACGTCCGGAAATGGTGAACTTGTACGGATCCTTCTGCGTAAAGCGGATGGTATCCCCGATCAGATACCTCCACAGGCCGCAGGACGTGCTTATGACCATTGCATAGTTCACGCCGGTTTTCACTTCCCACAGCGGAATCACCTGCGCGTCCTTCTTGCCCAGCTGGGACAGCGGAATGAACTCGTAAAAGACATCATAATCCACCATCAAAGTCATGGCAGGGTCCGACGGATCAGTCTGCACGCCGAAGAAACCTTCCGATGCGTTGTAGGTTTCGATGTAGTGCATTTTGTCCGTGGGAATGATCTTGTGATAGAGATCCCTGTACGGAGTGAAGCCAACGCCACCGTGACAGAAAAGCTCCAGATTGGGCCACACCTGGTCCAGGGTTTCCTTACCGGAAAGCTCCAGCACGTGGCTCAGCACCGACATCCACCACGAAGGAACGCCGCTGATAGTGGTAACATTCTGTTTAAGCGCATACTGTGCAAGTTTTTCCCTCTTCTCGCCGAAATCGCTTATGGAGGCAATTTCCATGGGCGGGCCAAACTTCATTATCTTGCGCAGGAAAGGATGGATGGACGAAGTCATGATTGCGCTCACGTCTCCGGTACGGGAAGTGGGCGTATCCAAAGTGGGATCGAAGCTTCCGGAGAGGATAAGGGAATGACCGGTACTCACGCGGGACTTCTTGTTATATCCAAGATAAGTGGCCGTTGCGTCATGGCCGCCCATCATATGGATGCGGTGGAGTCCTTCCTTGGTTACGGGTATGAATTTGCTGCGGCCGGCCGTTGTGCCGGAAGACTTGGCGAAGTACTTCACCTGTCCGGGCCACAGGATATCCTTCTCTCCCTGACGCATACGTTCAATGCGTTCCTGAAGGTCGTCATAGGACGAAACCGGAACGTGAGTGACGAAATCCCTGTATCCGTTGAAACTGCTGAACTTGTGTTCCCTGCCCCACTCCGTGTCCATTGCACGGCGTATGAGCCTCATGAGAACCTTCTCCTGCATATCCCTGGCCGACGTTGCATACCGCGCAATCGTTCTTCTGCGGCCACTGAGATATAAACTAACCAGACTAGTAATGAAATCCATATTATTTCTTGCGGGCTTCGATGAACCTGTTGCCGGTTTTGCCTTCCGTGCAGGCCAGAAGTCCAAGTTCGATTACGTTTCCAAATTCGTCGTTTATCCCGCCGCCGAAATAGCGCATGTCCGGGAAAAGACGCATGTATGAGTTTACGATGGGAGGGATCCTGGTTCCGCACTCCTTGATGCAGCTCTTGAGGATGCGGTAATCGGCATTGAAATCCTCTCCGGTGAAGACGGATTCATCCACATCGATGACCATCTGGTTCTTTGCGATGGCGGTTTGGCCGGGTTCCTCGTGATAGCGCTTGCGGAAGAAAGCCATCAGGAGGCCCAGGGCCTTTTTGGGATAATCCGGATAGACCGTGACCTTGCCCAGATAGTACTTGGTTCCGAATTCCGGGGTGAGGGCTCCCACGCCGCGGAAGAGGGCGTCCAGAATGAAGATATTGCGCTTTGCCGCATCAGGACCGGTAACCTGGAACTCCGTTGAAATGTAGGAACGGCTGAGTTCGATGGTCTGCGGGAACTCCTCCCTGAGGAATTTCTCCCCATAAGTGAAAAGATGTGCCGATGGGATAAGCGGCTGGCCGTCCGCTCCGAAGCGGCAGTCCCTGCCAAGTACGAAACGATATCCTCCCAGCACCTCCGCACTCTCCGGATCCCATGCCACGAGCTGCTTGAATCCGTAGGAGGGATCCAGGTCGAAGTGGTCCAGATCGGCCTCCATGCCCGTGCCGCCGCCATCCTTGCGGAAGGCCAGCTCGCGCACGCGCCCTATTTCCAGCATTACGTTGGGAGCGGTGGTATTGTCCACCATATGGATTTCACAGCCACCATGCGGAGATTGGACGAACAACGTGCTCGAACCCAGCTCCGACTTCAGCAGGGATTTCCCGACAGGTTTTATTACGTCTTTCATGGTTCAGGTTTCCGGAAAGAACCGGATGTACAAGATGCAAATTTAATTTGTCTTTCGCTTATATCCAAAAATAATTACATGCATGCGGCCACGCGCGCGGCGAGCCTTGCATTGTTGAGTACCAGTGCGATATTGGCTTCAAGCGATTCGCCGCCAGTAATATCCTTGATCCGGGCCAGCAGGAACGGCGTTGTTTCCTTGCCGTGGATCCCCTTCATGCGGCATTCCTCCACAGCCTGGTCGATGGCGGCATCTATCACCGCCTTGTCCATGGAATACTCCTCCGGGACAGGATTGGTCACCAGCATTCCCCCGCCGAGCCCCATCTCCAGCTTTGCCCTGAAGGCCGATGCAATCTCCTCCGGCGTATCCAGCCTGTAATCCACCCGGAAGCCGCTCTTTCGCGTATAAAACGCGGGCAGCTCCTCCGTTCCGTAGCCGATCACCGGCACGCCCTTGGTTTCCAGATACTCCAGCGTAAGTCCCAGGTCCAGAATGGACTTTGCTCCGGCACAGATCACCATCACGGGAGTGCGGGCCAGTTCCTCAAGATCGGCCGATATGTCCATGGTGGTTTCCGCCCCGCGGTGCACTCCGCCGATGCCGCCGGTAGCGAACACCCTGATGCCCGCCATTGCAGCGATTATCATAGTTGTGGTAACGGTTGTGGCACCGTCTTCCCCACGCGCCACCAGAACCGGCAAATCCCGCCTGGAGGCCTTTGTAACGGCGGTTCCCTTCTTACCCAGATACTCGATTTCTTCCGGCGTGAGACCCGCCTTCAGCTTACCCCCGATGACGGCGACAGTAGCCGGAACAGCGCCGCACCCGCGAATTGTAGCCTCAACCTTCAGCGCAGTTTCCACGTTCTGCGGATAAGGCATCCCGTGGGATATGATTGTGGATTCCAGCGCCACCACCGGCCTGCCCTGCGCCAGAGCCTCGGCCACCGGCGCCGAAATAGAAAGATACTTGTTCATAACTTTACCTGTTTGCCCAGATCCGGATTCACAGCCTCTTCGCATTCAACGGAAGACTTCGCGCACAGCAGCCCCAGCTGCAAAGCATCCTGTGCCGATGCCGAAGGACCGGCATGAATGATTCCCGCGAACAACGCATCCCCCGCTCCAGTGGCGTTCACCACCTCGCTTGGAAGTGCCGGGAACGCACGGCCGATGCCGTCTTCATACACCAGAGCGCCCTCGGAGCCAAGCGTCACGTAACGCCTGCCTATACCGGGAACGTTTGACAGTACCGCATCCTCCAGCCGGTTGCACTTCACGGCATGAACGCCCCCGCGGAACGACATCGTCATTGCATCGGCAATCCTGGAAGCCTTGGCTACGGAAACCGCGTCCAGATACAG